>JBBSVS010000414.1:1089-5913 GCA_038046665.1 Thermoplasmatota archaeon | reverse complement strand
GGGCAGTACACCCGCGAGGTTGGCTGCGGGGCGGGGTCTGATGCCGACAATACGTGGGACCGGGTCTTGAACGTCGCCGTTCGGGAAATTTCACACCCGCCGGCTCAGGAGGTTGTCCACGGTCTTGTGCGCCTGCCCTACGAGGGCAACACCCACGCGGCCGTCATGGCGGCCCTTGAGGCCAAGGCCCGCCACCGCAAGGCCGTCGCGGACTGGTACGACGAGGGCCAGAAGAAGGTCGTCGTGCGAGCGGACGACCTCCAGGAACTGCACCTGCTCCAGAACAAGGCGCGATCCCTCGGCCTGACCACCGCCCTCGTCGAGGACGCGGGCCTGACCGAGCTGCCGCCGGGCACGGTCACGTGCCTTGCGGTGGGCCCGGGGCCGAACGAACTCGTGGACCAAGTCACCGGCCGCATGAAGTTGATGTAACGTGAAGCCGAAGTCCCGCTTCCTCGGGATCGACGACGCCCCCTTCCGCTTCAACGACGAGTTCGTGCCCGTGGTGGGCGTCGTGGTCCAGGCGCCCTCCTACATCGAGGGCGTGCTGACGACCCTCGCCCGCGTCGACGGTTGGGATGCGACAGAGCGGATCGTGTCCATGGTCCGCGCCTCCCGATATCGGGAGGGACTCGCGATGATCTTCGTGGACGGGACTGCGGTGGGCGGGTTCAACCTCGTGGACGTGGACGCCCTCCTCGACTCCGCGGGCGTGCCCGTGGTCACCGTGACCCGGAGGAAGCCCGACCTGGCGGCGATTGAGACCGCGCTGAAGCGACGCTTCGACGACTGGGACGTGCGGCTGCGGCTCATGAGGAAACACGCGATCGAGACGATGCCGACGACGCACACGCCCCTCTACGTGACCTACGTGGGCGCAAGCCAGCACGAGGTGCGGGAAGCCCTCGCCCTGACGACCGTCCGGGGCGCCCTGCCGGAGCCACTGCGAATCGCGCATCTCATCGCTGCGGCAATCGTCACGGGTGAGAGCCACGGCCGCGCCTGAACCCCGTTAACATGTTAACGGAAAGCAGCCTCACTTGATCGGGTAGCGCAGGAGGGCCCCGATGCCTCCGAGGCCTTCGAGCTTCGCGCCCGCCTCGTGGTGGCGGCTCACGAGGACCACCTTGCCTCGGGCCGACTCCACGTCGTGCATCAGCCGCTCGATCTCCAGGTCCCGCACGACGGCGTCGCTCACCAAGAGCGTCTCGACGGCCCCCGCCTCGACGGCCTCCGCGACCTCCGCCCGCCCGTAGGCGCTGGGCCGGTTCGTCGCGATCGCTTCGAGCAACTTCTCGACGAGGGCGGTCTCGTGCGCAACCCGGCTCTCCCCGAAGAGTTTCACGCCCATCCCGGAACGCAGGGCCTCCTGAATCCCGTGCATCCCAGGCTGGCTCGTGCCCTGGGTGTGGACCTTCTCCGCGAGGGGGAGATTGCGGGCCTTGAGGCGTTCGAGGAAATCCTCCCGCGCGAAACCCGGACCGACGAGGATGAGGGCCTCGCCGAGCTGCAGCGTCCGGAGCTTGGAGAGGATGTCATCAAAATAGGCGGACTGGGCATCGCCCGTGGCGAACATCTTCCCGTGGCCCGGGGCGCGGATCGTCGCGAGCTCCTGCACGCCGTACTGCCGCAGCTGGGCCAGGAGGGCCTCCTCGTCGTCGAGGCTGAGGAACGTGACCAAGGGCTTCTGGGATGCCGCCACGGCCTCGTCGATCCGCCGGAGCTCGTGGGCCTTCCACGTCTTGATCACAGACAGGACGTCGTCGACGCCCACGTTGAGCGTGTGATGCCGCCCGAGGTCCTGGGGGCCCTCCACAATCACCCCGGTGATCCGCAGTCGGTCCGAGAAGGCCTGGAACTCCAGCTTGTCCACTTGGAGGGTCAGCGTGACGCGCACCTTCTCCGCGCGTTCGGGGCGGACCTTGTCCGTCTTGGACTCCTCCCGACGGTAGGTGGAGGCGCGCACGTGATCCCCGGGGACCACGAGGTTGTGCAGATGCCACAGGTCGTCCGGGTTCTCGATGCGGAGCTTGATCTCCCCGGACCGGGGGTCGCGGTGGAGGACGCGCATGGCCACGCGGGCCATCGAGGGGGCCCGTATTTCTGGATATCGACCGGGCGAGGCGCGGTCGGATGACCGCCCACGTTAACATGTGAACAGGAGACCGCAACGTCCCCCCAGAATACCTCCGCGGTCTGCCCTCCCCCGAGTACTTCCGCTCCCCTCCCGCGATGCAGTTATAATATGACTAGAACCTATAGATGTGCCATGGAACCCATCACCGACACCCTGCTCTCCTACGACGGTGCCGGCGAAGCCCGCTCCGTGGCCACCCGAGCCTGCCAGCTCGTCTTTGGCCGCAGCGACGCGGGGCCGGACGCACCGCCGCCTTTCATCGCTCGTCCCGGCGTGGTCTGGATCGGCCAGTCCGTGCTCCTTCTGCCTCGGACGACCGCGCAACGCCTCGCGCGCCGCCTGCAGGACCTGGGCGCGACTGTCGTCACCGCGAGCATCGCGATTGAACCGGGGGAGCTGGCCCGTTTCCGGCCAGGCATCCGGAGGCCGAATGAAGTGTTAACATTTTAACGGAGGCCAAGGGGATTGACGGAGAGCGCCCGGGCTCGCTAGAGAAGCGAAAGCGGGCAGGCAATCCCTTTCGGGTGTTCCTGGCGAGCGCGGCCTCCAGGTTCTGATTCCCGGGCAGGACGACGAAGCGTCTGCCACGGAGAGCCGACTTATCTCTACCCGCTTTCAGAAACCGACGTTCCCGATGGAGGCTATAAGGCCGCCGTCGCGGCTATCGACGCTGGTTCTCGCGGCGCGAATCACTTGAGCACGCCGTAGCCGATCAGCCGCCACTTGCCGCCGATCCTCCGGGAGACGGCGACGCGCTGGCCCGCTTCCGCGACGACCGGGATCTTCAGGGCCATGTCCGCGCGGTTCTCCCGCGCCGACGTGACCACGCCCACGGTGGTCGCGGTGCCCACGCTGATCATCAAGGGCTCGGAGGTCTTGATGCCCTCCACGCTGAGCTCCTCCTCGGTGCCTACGACGCGCTCGAGGAGGTGGACCTCGACGGACATCTTGGACACGATCTCCGGGAGCGTGCCCGGGGGTCCGACCACGCGCCCGACGAGGCTGTCCGCCTTCGTGAGCACGGGGTCCAGGTTGGTGCCGATCGCGATGAGGCCGCCCGACCGCGCCTCCTTCCTCGCCGCGCCGCCCGTGTGCAGGGACCGGATCTCCGTGGTGATGTTGCGCCACTCCGTCTTGTTGCCCAGCGCGACCTGCCGTCCCGGGGAGATCTCGATCTCGTCCCCGGACTTCAGCTTTCCCTGGAGGAGGCTGCCGCCCAGCACGCCGCCGACGATCTTCTCCGGCGGGATGCCCGGCTGGTTCACGTCGAACGAGCGGGCCACGTACATCTTCGCGGGCTTGGTCTCGTCGTGGGGCCGCGTGGGGATGACCTTCTGGATGAGCATGAGCAGGGCGTCCAGGTTCACGTCATGGTGGGCGCTAACCGGGATGATCGGCGCGTTCTCCGCCACCGTGCCCTTGACGAACTCCACGATCTGGCGGTGGTTCTCCTCCGCCTGCTTCGGGTCGACGATGTCAATCTTGTTCTGGACGATAATGATCTTGTCCACGCCGATGATCCTGAGGGCCATGAGGTGCTCCTTCGTCTGCGGCTGGGGACACTTCTCGTTCGCCGCGATCACGAGCAGGGCGCCATCCATCAGGGCGGCCCCGCTGAGCATCGTGGCCATCAAGGTCTCGTGGCCCGGCGAGTCGACGAACGACACGATCCGCTGGAGCTCGCCCTTCACGTTGTGGACCTTGCACGTCTCGGAAGTCGAGTAGCACGCGGGCTCCTCGCACGGGGGGCACTTGTAGATCGCCATGTCCGCGTAGCCGAGGCGGATGGAGATGCCCCGCTTGATCTCCTCCGAGTGGCGGTCCGTCCGCTCGCCCGTCAGCCGCTCGGTGAGGGTCGACTTCCCATGGTCCACGTGCCCGACGACGCCGATGTTGACCTCCGGCTGACCCGGGACCTTCATCGCGCCTGCTCCTTCCACGCGTCGTCGACGGACTTGGGGCCGCGCTGGACGATCTTCAGGTTGAGCTGCAGGATGTCCGGGGAGATCGTGTTCCCGCGGACGGTCTTCTTCTTCCGCATGCCCGGCCTCACGGGGTGGAACCCGACGCCCCCGCTCAGCATGAGCTGCCTGCGTCGCGGCCCCGGCAGGTCCGGGCGCATCGGGAACCCGTCCTTGTCGCTCCCGCCGGTGACCTTGAGCTTGTATCCCGGCAGGCCGACGTACAGGCCGTCCACGTCCTCCCCAATCTTCTTCCCGACGAGGGCGTTCGCGTAGTGACCCGTGATGTCCCGCTTGTACGTCTTCCCGATCTTCGGGTCCGCGATGATCGCTTTGAACTCGGCCATGGAATCCCCTGCGAGGGTACGCGTTGATGCGAGCCATCGCTAAAAGGGTTTCGGACCTGGGAGCGCCGCATCCTCAGGGGAGATCGGTGAACAGACCGAGGATCCTCCCGAACTCGCGGTACGCGTCCACGACCGCGCGGCCTTCCTCCGCGGACAGGTCCTTCTGCTCCGCGAGGGCCTCGGTCATCTGCTGCACGCGGTACACGGAGTCGGGCGTGTTCACGTCGTCGTCCAAGGCCGCGAAGAAGGCCCCCTTGGTCTCCCTGAGGAGGACGGCCACTTTCCCGCCCGTGCCCGCCCCGCCGGCTGTCTTGGCTTTCGCGATGGCGGCGCGCAACGCCTCGTACTCTTCCAGCGTGCGGCGGAAACACTCCTTGTC
>JBBSVS010000414.1:0-1079 GCA_038046665.1 Thermoplasmatota archaeon | reverse complement strand
GTCGTACTCCACGTCCTCGCGGTAGTGGGCCTTCAGGAGACACAGACGCACGACTTCGCCCGGATAGTCCTTGAGGATCTCGCGGATCGTGACGAAGTTTCCCAGGCTCTTGGACATCTTCTCCCGCTCGAGGGTGATGAAGCCATTGTGCATCCACGTGTGCGCCCACTCACGCCCCCACGCGCCCTCGCAGATCATCGCCTCGCTCTCGTGGTGCGGGAACTGCAGGTCCACGCCGCCACCATGGATGTCCAGGGGGGCGCCGAGGTACTTGAAGGCCATCGCGTTGCACTCGACGTGCCAACCCGGGCGGCCCTCGCCCCATGGGCTCGACCAAGAGGGCTCGCCCTCCTTGGACGTCTTCCAGAGGGCGAAATCCAGGGGTTCCTCCTTCTTGCTCCCGGGCGGGAGCGGGTCCACGACCATGTTCTCGATGCGGTGGTGGGACAGGAGCCCGAAGGACTGCTTCGTCTTCCGCGTCCGAAAATACACGTCGCCGTCGACCGCGTAGGCGAAGCCGTTCCCGAGGAGGACCTGTATCACCCCGATGATCTCAGAGATGTGCTCGGAGACCTTCGGGTAGTGCGTGGCGGGCCGCACGTTCAGTGCGCGCATGTCTTCCAGGAAGGCGTCGATGTAGAACTGGGCGTACTCCAAGGGGGGCTTCTGCACCTCCGCCGCGCGACGGATGATGACCTCCTCGATGTCCGTGAAGTTCTGGACGAAGGCCACACGGTAGCCGAGGAACTCCAGGTACCGCCGGACCGTATCGAAGTCCACGTAGGACCGCGCATGGCCCAGGTGGCTGTAGTCGTAGGTGGTCGGCCCGCACACGTACATCTTGACCCGCCCGTCCTCCTGGGGAACGAAGGGGACCTTCTTCCGCGTGCGGGTGTTGTACAAGCGCAGGGCCATGGAGTCACCGCCGCCCACGGGACGGGCGCTATTAAACCCTTAGCCCATCCGTGGACGGGCATCGCCGCGCGGGAATCTTCGAGTCCTCGTCGTCAGGAGTAGCGGGAGCGGGTAGTGTAACTTAATCGGGATACGACTTCTTCGCCAAGCCGATCAGGCACCTC
>JBBSVS010000413.1:0-10252 GCA_038046665.1 Thermoplasmatota archaeon | reverse complement strand
GGGTCTCGATGGCCTCCGGATCGATGTCCGCGGCAGCGACCTGATGACCCTGAAGGGCGAAGGCAACCGCGTACGTGAGCCCGACGTGGCCCGTCCCGACGATGGCGATCCGCATCATCGAATCCAGGAAGGAACGGGTCCCTTAAGCAACTTGGCTCCTACGCCCGCTCCCTTTGCCGGGGGGCGAGTCCCAGGGCCGAAAGCGCCTCCCCCCACGCCTACGGACGAACCGCTGCGGTGCAGGGAGCGACGGCCCTCCAGACATCGAGGCGCTGCGCGGGGAATCGACCCGCGTCCGCGCGGCCGAGGCGGAAGCTTCAGGGTGACGGTACGGATGTACTCGAAGGAATTTAGGAAGCGAGTCGTCGCCATGTACTGGTCCCTGGACCCGTCGATTTCCCGGGCCCCTGCAGGCCGTGGTCCGCAGGCGCGTTCCCGCGAACGGAGCCCACGGCCGCCCGAGCGGCATTTACTTATAGACGCTATGGCATGTTCTATGGCGCTATGGCCACGTCGATCCAAGTGAGCCGCGAACTCCACACGAGGCTCAAGGCCCTCAAGGAGCGGATGAAGGCGAAGACCTTCGAGGAACTCCTCGAGCGGCTCCTCGAGGGTCCCCGC
The DNA here is from genome assembly GCA_038046665.1 of Thermoplasmatota archaeon. Taxonomy (GTDB): domain Archaea; phylum Thermoplasmatota; class Thermoplasmata; order RBG-16-68-12; family RBG-16-68-12; genus RBG-16-68-12. The sequence goes on along the minus strand of JBBSVS010000413.1, from coordinate 9,631 downwards.
CGGTCTCCCCGTGAACGGTTCGGCGCCCACCCCGACATGAAGCCCTTCGCTCATCAGGACGAGTCCAATGAGCCCTGAGGCACGCTTCGATCGCGTCCTCGATTCATACGCATGGGTCGAGTACTTCCGCGGGACGGAGGCCGGGCGGGCCGTCGCGGAGGAGCTGGAGACGGCCCTGGTCGGCACCCCGCTCGTCGTCCTGGCGGAGCTCCGGGACAAGTACGTGCGGGAGCGGGTGCCGGACTGGCCCCGAGATCTCGCGTTCATCAAGGAAGCGACCGCCCTGCTTGCGGAAGACGAGCGCATCGCCGTCCGCGCGGGCGAGACGAAGAACCGCATGCGGGACCAGGGCCGGAAGGACTTCGGGCTCATCGACGGGATCATCTACGAGACGGCGCGGGCGGTCGACGCGATCCTCGTCACGGGGGACCCCCACTTCCGCGACGTCCGAGGCGTTCGGTTCCTCGAGTGAGGACACGGCACGATCCGCGTCGTCCGGTGCGACCTCGGCCGCTCCGTCCGCATCGACGCCGCGGACCACCGTCGGAAGGCGCGGAACGTCACGCACGTGAAAGGGGACGCGGTCGCTCCGGAGCGCGCCTCGGTCTCCGAGCGTCCGATTCCCTCCTCCCCACGGAAACACCTTTATGGACCGCCCCGCTTCCGTGTCGGGTGGACGACCATGGCTTACGACCCCCGCCTGCTCCGCTGGTTCGCGGGCCTTACGCCGGCGCAGCGCCTTGCGGCGGCCCTCGACGCGGACGCGTTCCGTCGGGAGGCGCGCCATGACCTCGATTCCCGCAATCTTCCGGGCCCTGGGCCGAGCGCACGTGCGGTACCTGCTCATCGGCGGCTACGCGAGCGTCGTGCACGGGGTGCCACGGACGACCCTCGACGTGGACGTCGCCCTTGATCCGGAGCCGGGCAACGTGGGACGGGCCCTGCGGGCCCTCCGGCGCATCGGCCTGGAACCCGAGACGGACCGGGTGGACGAAATCCTGGGCCAAGGCGGGGTCACGGCAACGAACGATCGTTCCGTCGATCTGCTCACCTCGCTCCGAGGACCGCCCTTCGCCGAGCTCTGGTCGAGGAGGGCCACCGTGTCCGTGCGGGGAGTGCGCATCCCGGTCGTCTCCGTCGAGGACCAGATCCGCCTGCTGCGCGCGGCCGGACGGCCGCAGGACCTCGAGGATGCCGACGTGCTGGAGGACCGGGAATGAGGCACCTTTGGCGGAGCTCGTGGGAGGATCGCGGGATGTGGCGCCGGATCGTCAGGTCGTTCAAGGTCCCGCCGTGAACGCCGCGGGCACGATTCGCTCCGTGCGCTGCGACCTCTGCCGCTCCGTCCGGATCGACGCCACGGACCATCGTCGGAAGGCGTGGAGCATCACGTACCTGGCCAGAAGACATCTCCGCGTGAGCGGCCCGTCCGGACCGTACCTCACCCAATCCGCAGGAAGACGGGAGCTGTGCCCCGCGCTCCCCCACGAAGACGGCTTGCTCGGCCCGTCGGCCGCCGACCGTGGCGGCCTCGACCGTCACCGTCGAGCCGAACGGGGACGCGAGCCTCGGAGGGAGGCTCGTCTGCTGCGTCGTGCCCGCGGGCACGCTCAACGTGCTCACGCTCACGCCGTTCACAAGGAGCTGCACGGTCTCGTCCGCGGCGGACCGGTTCTCCACGGTCACTTCGATCGTCCCCGTGGGAACCCATCCTCGACGCGGCCCCGCGGCCCTTCGGACCAAGGCCCAGGAACCCCGTCGCACGGGATTGCGGCTCACGGCCCGGGTACCGCATCGAGGAACCACTCCTGATAACGAGACCACGTCTTTTATGAGAAGACATGCCGTGGAATGCCAACGTGCGCCTACTCCGCATGAAGCTGAAGATTTGCGTCGTCGGAGAGCGCGGCGTGGGCAAGACGAGCCTCATCCTGCGCTTCACCAAGAAAACGTTCAACGAGGACTATCATGGGACCCTTGGGGCCTACCTGTACCCCGTGGAGATGGAGCTTAAGGGGGACGCGGGGGAGATCATCCAGGCCAAGGTGGCGATCTTCGACCTCATGGGTGAGCACTCGATCCGCGAGTCCTTCCGAGACGCGATCTTCTACGGGACCCACGGCGTCCTCGCCGTGTGCGACGTGGAGCGGCCGCAAACCCTCTACGCGGTCCAGGACTGGGTGCGGGCCGTGTCCCTCGTCACGGGCGGAGTGCCCTTCCACATCGCGGTGAACAAGTTCGACCTTGCGGAGAAGATTGCCTTCGGGCCCGCGGAGACCGAATGGCTTCGGAAGTCCATGCCCGCGGCCCGCCTCATCCTCACGAGCGCCCGCACGGGAAAGAGTGTGGACAAGGCCTTCACGGACCTCGTCTCTCAGATCGTGTCCGAGATGACCGGTGCGGGCCACCGGCGCCGGGTCAAGACTCTCGCCCGGCAGAAGATCCTCGCCTTCGTGGCTCGCCGCATGCGGAACGGCGTGTCGAAGATGGAGCTTCTCACGGGCTTCAAGGAGCTCGACCACAACGAGCTCATGGAGGAGGTCGACAACCTCGTCCGGCTGGGCATCCTGCAAAAGGAGGAGTCCGGCCCCGCGTCCTTCCGAGTCGTGGTCACGGAGCGAGGCCAGGATCTCGCAGCGAGCAACCTCTGGGAGGAGCTCGTCGTCGACGAGCCGTCGTGAGGGGCTCCCCTCCGGGGGGAGACTCCGCCACGGAGCCGACGGGCAAGACGAGTTCGTCGGTCCCGCGCCGAGGCACGGCGGCCACCGGGCCCCAGCCCGTCAGGCCCCTCGTTGTGCGCGATCCACACGGACGTGAGCGAGAGCGCTCTCCAAGCCCGCCTCACGCCTAGCCACTCCTGGACGCGGAGGAGCCCCGCTGCCTCAGGATCGGACGGATCCCGCGGAGGGCGGAACCGGGCAGCACCAGGTCGACGTCCACGGAGAAGCGGGGAGGCCCGTAGGCCCTGACCGCGTACCCGCCGACGAGGACGGCGTCCCGGCCCCCCAGGGAGCGGAGGAGGGCGAAGCACGCACGCTCCCTCTCTAGGTCCTCGAGCCTCATGCGTCCCCTCGGTCCATGAGATCCCGGAGCACCAAGAGAACCGGCTCGAAGAGATAGGGCCGGGCCGCGGCGTAGGCGTAGGCCTCCTCGGCCGGCACCACCCGCACGCCCCCATGGTCCACGGAACGCACGCGGGCGCTCGGATGAAGAACGTGGACCGTTCCAAAGAGGGTCTCCCGAGCTCCGGCGACCGTAGCGCGCGCCCCGGCAGCGCGGAACAGCGTACGCCAGGCGGCGAGGTCCGTCTTCCGTACGCGGAGGTGAAGGGGGCGGAACCCGCGAGTGAAGCCGGTCCAGTAGCCGCCGTCCGTCCACACAGTGATCGCGGTGGCGTCGCAGTACGCGTGAGGGAGGTCGGAGCGGCCCGGGAGGCCGAATGCGGACTCCTCCCCCCGGCGGAGGTCGGCAAGCCTGCGTGCCGGCGGGACGACGCGGTACGATCCGCGGCGAGGGGACTCAAGGTAGCCGAGGCGGCGGAGGTCGGAGAGGACCTTCGCGGGGTCCGGTGAGGGGAAGGTCTCCCGGAAGGTCGCGGTCGTGAACGGCCGACGGCCGAAGGCGGCCTCCATCCAGGCGTAAAGGGCATCGTAGTCCGTGGGCATGAAATAACCATAACGGTTATAAGTCTATAAATACAACTACGGGAGGGCTCAAACGGGCCGCGACCTCCCGAACCCCTTCCGCCTCGGGCTTCCGAGAGCGTGGCGGGCCCTCACCACGGTGGCCAGCGACCCCTCGCAGGGCACCCAGGTCCGGATCGTCTGGACCGGAGACCCCAAGCGAACCGACGAGCTCTTCGGCACCTCCTGAGGCGGCGGACGTCGGACACGCGAGGGCCAGCCTCCGGGTGCGGTCGGGTCGCCTCGGCCTCAACCCCGGGACCTCCGCCCCGGACCGCGGTCCAAGGCCTCGACGGGCGTGGGGAGACCGTACCGAAACCCGCGAGGACACTTTCGGGGTGGTGTTCGGAACTTAGAAGTACTTGGACATGATATGTCCATTTGGCCATGAAATGTCCAAAAGGAAGACCTACAGGATCTTCCTGTCAACCGAGGACCGGATCGACGTGGACTTCGAATTCGAGAAGGCGAGAGGCGCCCCGCCTCGCGTCCTCCGCTTCGCCGTCACCTACTCGGCACGCATCGGAAACCGATGGCGGGAGGTGGTTCGGTACGACAACTTCCACGGGTACCTGCATCGACAACGGTTCTGGCGCTCGGGGGAGCCCGAACGGATGCCCTCCCTGGAACGCCTCCCCCTCGAGGCCCTCCTCGAGGTCTGTCGACAGGATCTGCGGGAACACTGGAGGAGGTATCGTACGCTGATGGAAACGAGCGCGGGGGTGACGTGATGCTGAACCAAAAGGAGATGCAACGAAGGATTGACGAGGCCTTCGCCTTCGTAGGGCGAGTGATGGAGCACCCCGAACGCTACCCGGACGAGGCCGTCCTCTTCCTCCTGGATCCGTCGGAGATCGCGTCCGTGGTGACGAAGGAACGCCTGCGGATCCTCAGGGAGCTGTCCGAACGGGAGTATCCTTCTCTCCTCGACTTGGCGCGCAGCCTCGGACGCGACGTGAGCCGCGTCCGCAAGGACCTCATCGTCCTCGAACGGCTCGATCTCGTGACCTTCACGAAGTCCGGGAACCGCGTCCGGGCTCGGCCGGCGGCCACGGGCATCTACATCCCGCTCTTCTCCCCCAAGCGGTCGCACACTGGCGCTCACGGCTCATGAGCGCTGGACGGGCGCGGCGCTCCCGGGTCCGAATCACCCGATCTTCAGCGAGACGGAAACCGTACCGTGCGCCCCCACGAACACGGCCTGCTCGGGCCCGTCGGCTCACGTGGCCGCGCGGCCCCACAGGACGCAGGCGAAGGCCTCGCCCACGAGATCCCCGCTCGCGAAGGAGACGATCTCGACGAACCCGGGATAGGGCCCGCTACGGGCCGTGAGGAGGTAGCTCGCATCCACGCCGACGTGGAAGGCCACGAGGCTCACGTCTTGCACGGAGAGGTACGGGAGTACCGCCTCGGGCGACACGCCGTCCAACGCGACGATATCTCCCGGGTGAAGCCGGCTGTCCAGCACATCCATTGCGGCGACGTGCGCGTAGGGCGCGGGGAAGGCGACGATCACCAGGGCGATCGCCACGAACACGACCATGAGGAGCGCGATCACGAAGACCGGCCCGATCGAGGCCTTCGCGAGGAAACCCAAGCCGGCAAAAAACCCGGCGAGGGCGACGTACGGCAGCCGCTTGATCCCTTTGACCGCGGCCCAGGCCGTGAGGACGAAGAGCAGCGTGACGAGGGTCTCCGAGTATCCGATCAGGCTTGTGATGAAGAGCATCGGCTCCAGGGCGACGAAGGCCGCGGCGATCCACGCCTTCCGGCGGCCGAGGAGGTCCGCCGTCGTGGCGAAGACCACGGCGATCAGGGCGAGGGACAGGACCATCTGCGCAAACTGCGTCGTCCCGACGGAGAAGCCGAAGGCGGGTAGAAGACGGACAGGACCATCGGGTACAGGGGCGGGTAGTGGTGGTAGTACACGGTCCCCTGGGCGTAGGGCACGAGGAACTCCCCGTGCTGGGCGAAGGACTCCCCCATGACCGCGTACACGGCGCCGTCGTAGACGATCGCCCAGCTGCGCAGCGCGACGAACCGCAGGGCCATCCCCAGGGCCACGAGGCCCGCGAGGGGCCCGTCCGTGCGGAGGACGTGGACGAAGAAACGCCACGAGGAGAGAGCGTCCTCCGACCGGAACGGACGACGATTCCCGAAGGCGTGCTCGAAGGCCAGCCTCCACCCCGGGGTCTCCCGATGGCCGTGGGGCGGGATAAGGCTTTCAGGAGGATGGGGTGTGATCCCTCAGGAAGAGCAAGGGCGGCGAGGCCACCGGATCGACCCCGACGACGGGTGAGAGGAGCCCGCCAGCGAGGAGCCGGGTGCGCCACCGGTGAAAAGGACATATGTAAGGAATGCCTTACATGGCTCCATGGTCGACGTGGCCACCGTGACCTCGAAGGGACAGGTGACCCTCCCGGCGTCCCTGCGGAAGCGAATGGGACTGAGGAAGGGCAGCCGCATCGTGTTCCTCGAGGGAGCCGGAGGGGTGCAGGTCCTTAAGGAGGAGGACCTCGAAGCGCGGTTCGCGGTGTTCGAGGACCGGGCGAAGGAGATCGGACTCACTCCGGAACGCCTGAGGGACTTGGTGAAGGAGGTGAAATGTCGCCCTCTCGCGGACGCGCTCGCGGAGGCCTCTCCGAATCCGGGTAAGAGCATACCCTCCCTGGAGGAGGTGGAACGGTCGCGCCCGAAGATCAGGAGGCAGGTCAGCCGACTGATACGGGAGGCCCGTGACGGGCAAGGCGATCGACCGCCTGAGCGCAAGCGACGGGACAAGATGGCGCCTCGCTAGGGAGGACATGAAACCATCGACTCCCCCGATTGCCCATCCGAAGCAGGCGAGTCCGGGCAGTCAAAATCTGCATTTCCAACCCTCTAGGACAAGACCGAATCGATATGCAATGAGTTAACAGAAACTCCCAAATAGGAGGCCTTCCATTAACCCATTACAGAATGAATACCGAAGGACACCGCAAGAAGGCTGCGAGGCTCGAGCGCACCATCGCCAAGCTCCACGACGTTGCGGATTACGAGACGATCATCGAGGACTGTTACACGGCCGCGGTCCAATACGTTGCCGTGATCAGCGAGTTGCGCCGCAAGCGGCATCTGGATACTCACAAAGGCCTGGCGAAGTTCCTGGACGACAATGAAATGCCGGATCTCTCCGGGGCCTTCCGGGAGCTCGAGATATTGCGGACGGGGAAGTACTATGGCGGGCAAGGGAATGGCAAGTCGGCGAAGGAAGCCAAGAGGATCCTCGGGGAGATCAAGGCGAAGCTCCATTGAGGGCCTTGCCTTTCCGGAGGAAGACCGCCGGCTGCTGGAACGCTTCATCGAGAGACTCCGGTCCGTCCCCGAAGTCCAGGCCGTCGTATTGTTCGGCTCCTTCGCGCGGGGCGACATCGACCGGAGGTCGGATATCGATCTCCTCCTCGTCACCGACATGCCGGATCCGGGCTCCCTGAGGCCTCGCATCGCGCGTCTGATCGGCGAACTTCGGCCCCATAGGGAAATCAGCCCGACCCTGACGAATCTTCGGGATATCGACCCGTCCTTCCTCCGGACGGTCTTCACGGAGGGCGTCGTGCTCCACGGCAAGATGGTCGTCGCTCCGACCCAGCTGGCCCTTCTCCCTCGCGTATTGATTGCATACGACCTGACAGGTGTGAGCCCGACTCGCAAGGTGCACATTTCCCGACTGATCCACGGGTTCAGGTCGATAAAAACCGTGGCGGGAAAGCGGCGGACCTACGAGTATCCCGGACTGAAGGCCAAGTACGGGGGGGTGTCCCTGTCCAGGTCGGCCCTGATGCTGAAGTCCGAGGACGCAAAGGAATTCATCAAACAGCTGGAGAAGAGGCACGTCCCGTACACCCGGTGGGACGTCTATTTGTAGTCTGTAATGAGTTGCAGAAATCCGGAGCATCGGGCTTTTTCTGCTAACTCGTTCCACGAGCCCACATGGGCCGATGGCGCCCGGCTGCGACCAGGGCCGGCTCGTACCGACGCGGGCCTAGAGAATCTCGTGCCGTGGACCCCGCCAGAGGCTACCCAGGGCCAGGACGGCCCACGCCAGCAAGGGCGCGAAGGCGTAGCCCAGGAAGAGGACGAGGGTCGTGTTGAGCTGGTAGTGGGACGCGGCGAAGCCCTCGGACCCGGGCAGCATGACCCCGCCGATCGTCACGAAGAGGAAGGAGAGGACGACCGGACCCGCAACGATCTTCCACGCCACCGAGGCGGCCTCCCGCAACTCCATCCGCTCCCGCACGAGCTCCCGCAGGAGGTCCGTGCGCGCGCCCGCCGGACCGGTCCGCAGGACCGAGGGCAGGTCCACGAGGGCGTCGTGGCCCTCCCGTTCCAACCGGACGACCGCGGACGACTCGGGTGCGTCGAGCTCCCGGAGGGTCGCATCGATCTCCGCGTCGAGGTCGTCGTCGAGGGGCCCATTGGACAGGGGTGCGACCGAGGGACGCTCGGCCCCGCGCACGAGGGCGATGCGGCGATCGAGGGCCCGCAGGCGAATCTCCATCCCGTTGGACCGCAGGCCAGCCACGAGGACCAGGGCCAGGGACAGGATCAGCCCGCCGAGGATTGCGTTGTCGTACACCTGGGCCGACGTGCTCGCGTTGAACCAGGGGCCCGTCGCGCCGATCGCCGTGAGCCACGCGAGGTTCGCGATGGCCGCGAAGAGCACGCCGAATCCGGCCGTCAGAACCCAGGGCTTGAGCCGCACGGGAGGGACCTTCTAGGGGGCTCCTTGGGGCCTCCCCGATATAAGGGATACCCGGTCGTTATCGGGCGTGAAAACGATGGACCGCAGGTGGAAAAGGAAACGGCGTGGCGGGCCCGCAGTCCCGCCACGGTTCGCGCCTTCGGCTCGATCACGGCCAGGTGGCCCGTCATCGTGGGCTGGTGGAACAGGCACAGGTACGCGTTGATGCCGGCCGTCGTCGCGACGAAGGGCGGGATCTCGAAGGTCGTGTTCGCGGGGACGTGTAGTCCACGCCGTTCGCGGGCCAGGCCGTGCCGTTCGTCCACTTGAAGGGCGCATCCATCGTGAAGGTGTGGTCCTCGCCCGTGGTCTCGAGGGTGTAGTAGTGGATCACGACTGTGTCGCCCGTGTAGACGAGCATGCGGTCCGGGGTGAAGGCGTCGTGGGGGATGCCGAAGGTCGACTCGTTAAACTCGAGGATGCTCGTGAACAGATAGAACGTGCGCGTCTGGGGCACGTAGTTCGAGGGCGGGACGGTCCCCACGACGGTCTTCGGGGCGAACAAGTAACCCGAGGTCCCGCCCACGAGGGCCGACACGACGATCGCGATCAGCAGCGCATGCACGGTGACCGAGGTTGCGCCCGGTCCTGAGGATTCGGCCATGGTCCCAACGCCTGGGGCCAGGCGGGGAGTGCCACGAAGAACCGTGCGGCGTGCCGGGGGGGGCCGCGGCCGTGATTATATACAACTATGAGTCATTATGATTAAGATATGGCGCTCACGACGATCCCCGTTTCGACCCAGCTCCGGGACCGCTTGAAGCGGCTCGCCACGAAGGGCGAGACCTACGACAAGCTCCTTCGACGCCTCGTCGACGACGCTGAGGCCCGCATCCTGTACGAGCGGGAGAAGAGGATTCTCGAAACGGAGGAATTCGCCCCCCTTGACGAGACGTGAGATCCTCCTATCTCGGACTGCCGCCCGCCAGCTCGAACGCCTTCCCCGGGCGCAGGCGGAGCGGATCCGGAAGGCGCTCCGGCTGCTCTCGGAAGATCCCTTTCGACCCAGGCCCGGGGCGGACATCAAGCAGCTGTGGGGAGACGAGGAGCCCGCCCTCTACCGCCTCCGGATTGGCGACTACCGCGCGCTCTACTTCGTGGTCGGGGACCAGGTCCGCGCCACCGAGGTCTTGCACCGGCCCCATGCGTACCGCGGGGTCGACTGAGC
>JBBSVS010000412.1:5923-10364 GCA_038046665.1 Thermoplasmatota archaeon | reverse complement strand
GCAACGAAGGCTACGGGATGCTCTACTCCCTCTCGCCCCACCTCCAGACTCATTTCGAGGAGTTCCTCGAGATCTGGCGGCGCATGGAGTCGAAGTTCGACTTGGGGAAAGAGCGAAATACGCTGGGCCCCATGGAAGCGTCCCAGGGATAGCCTGGCTTGGACCTCTTCTGGGCGCTGAGCATCGCCATTGCGGCCGTGAGCTCAGTGCTCCTGCTCGGGCTCCTGTCTGTGTACGTGAGGAACCACCGCGAGCTTCGATCCCCGTTCACCTTGGGCCTGATCTTCTTCGCGGTCCTCTTCCTCGTGCAGAACCTCGGCTCGATCTATTTCTATTATCTGATGAACGAGTGGGGCGAGGGCCCGGGGATGGGGATCCCGATGTTCGCCCTCGGCGCGGCCGAGCTCGTCGGCGTCGCGGCCCTGTTCTACGTCACGTGGCGTTGAGCCATCGACGCGCTCATAACGTCCCTCCGCATAGCGGGTGCGTGGTGGCAGGCGCGTGCTGAACTACCGACCCATGGGGAAGACCGAGCTCGAGGTTTCAGAGATCGGCTTCGGGCTCTGGACCCTCGCTTCCGGCCGCTGGGGCACCTTCACGGACGACCAGGCCGTCGACCTCCTTCGGAAGGCCTACGACGCGGGCATCAACTACTTCGACGTCTCGCCCGCGGACGGAGCGGGCCGCGGGGAGCAGCTCCTGGGGAAGGCCTTCGCGGACAAGCGGGAGCTCGTGATCATCTCGTCCAAGGCGGGCCTCGCGGACGGGCGCAGAGACTTTTCGCCCCAAGGGGTCCGCACGTCTCTCGAGAGCACCCTCGAACGGCTCGGATCGTCCTACGTGGACGCCCTCCAGTTACACTATCCGGACGCCGCCACCGTCGCGAACCCGGCCGTGTGGCAGGTCCTCGAGGACCTGAAGCAGGACGGGAAGATCCGCTACTACGGGATCACCTTGGGTCCGGGACCGGGCTGGCTTGAGGAGGGTCGCGCCGCGATGCGCAAATACGACCTCGCGTGCATCCAGGTCTACTACAATCTCCTGGAGGAGGAGCCGGGCCGGAAGTTCTTCCCGGTGGCACTGGAGATCGGCCAGGGTATCACGATCCGCGCGCCCCACGCAGGCGGTGTTCTCGAGGCCGATTCTGGCACCGCGGCGACGTTCCCCGCGGACGCGGACCTTCAGGTCAAGGACCCGGCCTGGGTTGAGGCGGCGCTGCGCCGCGCGTCGAACCTCAGGTGGATCTACGAAGGCAAAGGCATGACGATGGAGCAGGCGGCCCTCAAGTTCATCCTCTCCGAGGAAACCGTGTCGTCCGTCCTTCCGAACATCTACCGCGAGGAGCAGCTGGCGGTCTACTCCGCCGTCTCCGAGTTCGAGAACTTCTCGCAGGGCGAGCTCGCCGAGATCGCGGAACAGTTCCGGAAAGGCTTCGGGGTCCCGTGAGGCGCCCATGATCCTCGGCTACGTGGACGCGAACGCTCGCGTGTACGACCTGACCTTCGCCACGCTGCGCGTCAAGGTCCGGGTCGAGTCCGGTGGGGGGACCCCCGGGACTCGCGTCGTCTTTTCCCCGGCGGCGGGCCAGGGTGAGGTGACGTACCGCGTCCTCGGCGAGGCGGATGCGACCGCGTCCGCGGCGATGGACCACGACGGCCATCCCGTGCCGCTTCTCCGGCCCGTAGAGGGCCACCTGTACCGCCACGAGTCGGGCCTCCTCTTCCTCGCCGCTCCGAGGTCTCGCGATCCGGACGACCCGTCGTTCTTCTTGGTGAAGCTGCGGGCGATGCCCAGCGCCCTGAAGTACTTCTTCGAGGACCAGGAGGGCACGGAGCTCCTCTCAATTCCCCGGGACGAAGTGCTGCGCGTGGAGGGGAGCGGTGCGACCGCGAAGGTCTTCGTCAGCGCGGCGAGCGTGGCCCTGCCCAAGGAGAAGATCGCCTACGTGATCGAGCTCGGACCCACGAGCCGTGTGCGCCCTCTCCTCGAGGGCCTGGCCTTGTCTCCGGCTCCGTGACAAAAACCATTATTACGGCGTGCCAGGTTCCCCCCCGAGGAACGACATGTCCTACGACATCGGCAACCTCGGGCTCAAGTCCGGCGAGAAGAAGAAGACCTGGCTCTACGTGGCCATCGCCGTCGTCGTCATCGTCGTGGTCGTTGTCGCGACGAAACTCGCCAGCATGTGGTAGATGGAGTCGCTTGGCTCAGGCCGCGAGCCTCTTCTCCCAGGCCGTGATGAACGCACCGACGGCCACGATGACGAACCCGATCAGAGACGCGTAGAGCGTGCCGTCGCGAGTGGCGTTGGTGTCGACGGACGCCAGCGACAGGATCATGATCTGCCACGAGATGCCGACCGCAATCAACGCCTCTCCGCGTCCCATAACCCACCTTGCGCTCGAATGCGTGGGCGGGCTAATAGTCCTATGGGCGGGCGTGGAACCCACGTGGTCTCAGTACCGATAATCATCGCTGATACGAACGGCGCAAACCTAAATGCCCGGCGGGGAGAGCCTTCTGCCATCCCCCATGAAGGTCCAGCTGGACTCGGCCTCGAAGCGGATTCTCCTCGCGATGCTCGCAAGCCCGAAGACGCCTCAGGAGGTCAGCCGCATCTACGGCATCCCCGTGGCCCTCGTGTGGCAGAAGGTGATCCGCTTGCAGGACCTCGGGCTGCTGCGAGAGGTCCTCTCCTTCGTCCACGCGGACGGCACCTTGCGGCGGTACTTCGAGGCGGTCCTGCCGGTGGACGAGTCCGAAGAGGAGCTCGTCGTGGAGCTGTGAGTCCATCCGGAAAGGGCGTTGGACCCTGGCATTTTATCTTCATTTCCAGATGGAAGAGACAAGCTTTTTATACTGCCGCCCGTATCGTCCGGTAGTCGTTTTCAACGCTTTTGAGCGGAAGTGTGAAACATGGATACTCTTCCTAAGGTAGTTGAGACCGGGACGACGACCCTCGGACTCGTATGCAAGGACGGCGTCATCCTGGCCGCCGACCGCCGCGCGACCGCGGGATTCCTGATCGCCCACAAGAAGACGAAGAAGGTCTACCGTCTCGACGACAACCTCGGGCTCACGACCGCCGGCTTGGTCGGAGACCTGCAGACGCTCTCGCGGTACATCACCGCGGAGGTCGAGCTCTACAAGATGCGGCGGAACAGCCAGATGTCCGTGGAGGCCTGCGCCACGCTCACCGCGAACATCCTCTCGGGCAGCCGCTACTTCCCCTACTGGGTCCAGCTCCTGATTGGCGGCGTGGACCGCAATGGCGGGCATGTGTACTCGATCGACGCCGCGGGCGGATCCCTGCCGGACAAGTTCGTCTCCACGGGCTCCGGGAGCCCGTTCGTCTACGGCGTCCTCGAAGACCACTACAAGGAAGACATCATGGTGGACCAGGGCGCGGACCTCGCGGTCCGGGCGATCACCGCCTCGATGAAGCGGGACGCGGCCAGCGGTGAAGGCATCGACGTTGCGATCATCACGAAGGACGGGTTCAAGCTCCTAGACGACAAGGAAGTCGAGAAGCGCAAAGTTGCCATGAAACTGACCTGAGCGCCCTCCCTGGGCTCGGGTCGATGTGATATACGATGAGCATCGAAGACATTCTGAGCGACGCGAGGAGCGTCGTCAAGAAGGTGGTCCCCGACCATGTGGAGATCACCCAGATCGATTTCGAAGGACCGACGATTGTCATCTACACGAAGAACATGGAAGTCTTCGCGGAGAGCAACGAGCTGGTCCGTGAGATCGCGCAGCAGCTGCGCCGCCGAATCGTCGTCCGCCCGGATCCCTCCCTCCTGGCCAAACCCGAGGACGCGGAGAAGGTGATCCGCGAGGTCATCCCGCCCGAGGCCCAGATCACTGGCATCTACTTCGAGGCGGAGACGGGCGAGGTCCAGATTGAAGCCCTGTCCCCCGGCATGGTCATCGGGCGGCACGGGCAGGTCCTCAACGAGGTCAAGAAGAAGATCGGGTGGGCGCCCAAGGTCGTCCGTACGCCGCCGATCCCGTCGAAGACCGTCGAGGAGATCCGCCAGTACCTGCGGACCATCAACGAGGAACGGAGCGTGTTCCTCAAGCAGGTGGGCCGACGCCTCGCGCGAGAGACGCCCACCGGGGAGAACTACGTGCGAATCACCGCCCTCGGAGGCTTCCGTCAGGTCGGTCGGTCCTGCGCTCTCCTGAGCACGCGAGAGTCGAAGGTCCTCATCGATTGCGGCGTCCTCATCTCTGAAGACAACGGTTCGCCGTACCTAAACGCGCCGGAGGTCATGCCTCTCGACTCGATCGATGCGGTCGTAATCACTCACGCCCACCTCGACCATTCCGGGCTGGTCCCCGCCCTGTACAAGTACGGATACCAGGGGCCGATTTACACGACCCCGCCGACGCGGGACCTCATGTCTCTCCTGCAGCTCGACTTCATCAAGGTGGC
>JBBSVS010000412.1:0-5913 GCA_038046665.1 Thermoplasmatota archaeon | reverse complement strand
CAAGGGGGCCATGGGCGAGGCCCGCAAGGCCGCCATCGACCCCAGCAACGTCCGCCCGGCGGTGGCCAACACGATCCCGCTGAAGTACGGCGAGACCACGGACATCGCTCCCGACATCCGGCTGACGTTCCAGAACGCGGGCCACATCCTCGGCTCTTCCCTCGCGCACTTCCACATCGGGGACGGCCTGTACAACGTCGCCATGTCGGGAGACATCAAGTTCGAGAAGACCTGGCTCTTCAACCCGGCGGTGAACAAGTTCCCGCGCCTCGAGACGCTCGTCCTCGAGTCGACCTACGGCGGCTACCACGATGTGCAGCCGTCGAGGCACGAGGCGGCCCAACAGATCAAGGAGATCGCGCGGCGCGTCCTGAACCGCGGCGGGAAGATGCTCGTCCCCGTCTTCGCCGTCGGCCGCTCGCAGGAGGTCATGCTCGTCCTTGAGGACGCGATGCGGAACCACCAGATCCCGGAGGCGCCGATCTACCTGGACGGGATGATCTGGGAAGCAACCGCGATCCACACCGCGTACCCGGAGTACCTGAACACCCAGCTCCGCACGGAGATCTTCCAGAGCGGCGAGAACCCCTTCCTGTCCCCCTCCTTCAAGCGCGTCGAGACCGCCGACATGCGGGCGAACATCTGCGACGACGTGGAGCCATGCATCGTCCTCGCGACGAGCGGCATGATGTCCGGGGGGCCCGTCCTGGAATACTTCAAGGCCTGGGCCGACAACCCGCTCCATGCCCTCGTCTTCGTCGGGTTCATGTCCGAGGGCTCCCTCGGCCGAAGAATCCAGCGCGATGCCCGCGAGATCACCTTGAACGACCGCGGGCAGCCGCTGACCCTGCAGATCAAGATGGACCTGGAGACGATCGACGGTTTCTCCGGACACTCGGACCGCCTGCAGCTCCTGAACTTCGTGGGCACGATGGAGCCTCGACCGGAACGGATCATCGTGAACCACGGCGAGGAGTACAAGTGCGCGGACCTCGCGTCGGGGTTGTACAAGAAGTTCGGCATCGAGGCGCGCGCCCCAATGAACCTTGAAACGATCCGGCTGAAGTGAGGGTCCCCCGTGGCCGCGCCCGCCGCCTCCCCGACGTGGACCAAGCGCGTCCCCGGGAGCGCCCTGCTCCTCTTCTTCGTCTCCCTCATCGCCTTCACCTATCTGGCGGTCCACTTCTGGAACACCTACGACATGGAGCTGACGGGCCTCTTCACCGCCCTGGCGTCCGCCGCACCTCTCGTCATTGTCTACGTGTACTACGTCGCCCGGCCCGTGTGGGCGTTCCAGGCCCCTGTGGACGAGGCCACCGTCGAGCGCGCGGTCCGGGACGCGACCGCCTCGCGCAGGATCGAACCCGTGAACGAGCGGAAAGGCGTCTTCCGAACGTGCTCCGCGGTCCTCGAGGTCTCGGACCCCGCCTGCACGGTCGGGTGGTTCTATTCCACGAGCGGAGGGGCGGGCTCTCCCTATCCTGCGCGATCCACGGTCTTCCTGCTCCCCCGCTCGAGGGACCGCAAGGCCCTTGCCGCCTTCCGGGACGCGATCGCGGGCGCCCTCCTGCGAGCCCGGGCCCCAAGCTAGGATGACACGTAGTCTATTCAGATCTGCATGGCGTCGTGGGCGGCCTCCAGGTCCACGCACGTCTCCTGGCCTGCGTCGCACACGACGAACCGCTCGAGGACGATCCGATCCTCCCTCTTGCGTAACTCTAGGGGAAGACAGGGGACCGCGCAGGGCTCCTCCGATTCCACGAACCATGGCTCGAAGGCCAGGCTCAGGCGGTTTCCCTCGTCCTGCAGGCAGTAGCCGCGGATGCGGCAGGGGCCCTGGAGGAAACCTACGTAAGGCGCCGACACCGCTTCGGCAGCCATCGCGCCGGGCAGCCCGGCGGAAGCCCAAGAATGCTTGGTATCGACCCTTCTCTCCCGTGCGGAGAGGCAAAGCTTTTGGAGGAACCCCGCCATGGTCGGGTTCGTGCGGCGCCCCTACTACGAGAAGGTGAAGGACCGGGTGAGTCCCGAGGCCTTCGACGCCCAGATCGACGCGGCGATCGCGGAGTGGGGCGGGCTCCTAGACCGAGACACCGCCGCCATGCTCGTCGTGGAGCGGCTCGGCGGGAGCGTTGCCTCGTTCACGCGGATTGCGGACCTCGAGGAGGGCATGGAGGCGAATCTGCGGGCCAGGATCGTCGGGCTCTCGCCCGTTCGGACCTTCACCCGCCAGGACGGGACCTCGGGGCGTGTGGTGAATCTGGACCTCAAGGATGACAGCGGTTACTGTCGCTTCCCGCTCTGGGACGAGGACGTGGCCCTCGTGGAGAAGGGTAAGGTCGCTGCTGGCAAGACCGTGCGGGCCATCGACTGCTTCGTCAAGCGAACGAACTTCGGACTCGAGGTCACCCGCGGGAAGTTCGGGAGCCTCCTTGTGGAGGAACCGTAGGATGGATGAGACTCCTCCCGCGCCGTGGGCCTACATGAACGACCTGCGTTTCGGTGCGGTCTTCCTGGGTGCCGCGATGGTGGTCTTCCTCGTCGGGATGCTCGTCGTGATCGTCGGGGGCGCGGACGAAGCGGCCATGGCGGACCTGCTCCTGGCCATTGGGGTCTTCTTGCTGATCTTCACCGTCCTGCTCGCCCTCCCCCGGATCCGCTCGCGGGGAGCGGCGAG
Organism: Thermoplasmatota archaeon; assembly: GCA_038046665.1. Classification (GTDB taxonomy): domain Archaea; phylum Thermoplasmatota; class Thermoplasmata; order RBG-16-68-12; family RBG-16-68-12; genus RBG-16-68-12. Next base: position 3,236 of record JBBSVS010000412.1, on the reverse strand, counting down.
CTACAGCCTCCTCGTCGAACGATCCATGGATGACGTCGAGCAGTCCGTCCGGAGCGCGCTGGAGGAGATGGGCCACAAGACCCACATCGAGGTGACCCCGTCCCGGTCGAGCCGCCTGCCGCGCCTGGTTCATGTGGATGGCGTGGCTGCCCGCTTCCTGTTGCGCGCCGCACCCTATCGGGAGGAACGAGGAAAGGGGACTGCCTGGACGGAGATCGTCCAGATCGGAATCGGAAAATGGTCGGACGAGGTCGCCCGCGAGCTCCGCGAACGGATCGCGGTCCGCCTGACGGCCCCTCCTTCATCGAGTGAGTGAGCCAGCCTTACATGCCCATGCCGGGCATGCCGCCCATTCCACCCATACCGCCGCCCTCGTGGCCGCCGGCTCCCGGAGGCGGAGTCGGCGACTTCTTCGACGCGATGACGTCGTCGATGCGCAGGATCATGCTCGCCACTTCCGTGGCGCTCTCCGTGGCTTGGGTCTTCACGCGGAGGGGCTCGATCACGTTGGCCTTGACCATGTCCTGGGGCTTGCCTGTCTCAATGTTCACGCCCATGGACTTGCCGCCCCGCTTCCCGTGCTCGGACCGCAAGTTGATGAGCACGTCGATCGGGTCGAGGCCCGCGTTCTGGCCGAGCGTGCGCGGGATGACCTCGAGGGCCACGGCGAACTTCTCGATCGCGAGCTGCTCCCGGCCGCCCACGGTGGCCGCGTAGTCCTTGAGGGCGAGGGACAGCTCGACCTCCGTCGCGCCGCCGCCGGGGATAGCCTTGCCGTCCTCGATCGCGGCCGCCACGACCCGGAGCGCATCATGGAGGGTGCGCTCGATTTCGTCCACCACGTGCTCCGTACCTCCGCGGACGAGGATGGATACGGCCCGCGCGCTCTTGCAGCCCGTGACGAAGGTCATGTCGTCGGAGCCGACCTTGCGTTCCTCGACGAGTTCCGCGCGGCCGAGTTCCTTCGCCGTCAGGTCGTCCAGGTTCGTAACACTGCGTCCGCCCGTAGCCTTGGCGAGCTTCTTCATGTCGCTCTCCTTGACCCTGCGCACGGCGTAGATTCCCGCCTGCGCGAGATAGTGCTGAACGAGGTCGTCGATGCCCTTCTGGCACAGGACCACGTTGGCACCGGACGATTTGATCTTGTCCGCGAGGGACTTCAGGCTCTTCTCCTCCTCGTCGAGGAAGCGCTGGAGGCCCTTCGGGTCGCGGATCTTGATCTCCTCGCTGACCTCGGTCTTCTTGATCTCGAGGGCCCGGTTCACGAGGGCGATCTTCGCCCCTCGGACGAACTTCGCCATGCGCGGATGCACGCGCTCCTTGTCGAGGACGATGCCCTGGATGAGTTCGCTGTCCCGCATGTTCCCACCGTGCTTCTTCTGGACCAAGATGTTGTCCACATCCGCGCGGAGCTTGCCCCCGACTTCCTCGACGATGTCCTGCACAGCGTGGACTGCGATGTCCGCGAGGAAGTCCACGTGGTCGCCGACGCTCCGGCCGGACATGGCCGTGGCGGCGATGGCCTTCAGCATGGCCTTGTCGTCCCGCTTCACCGTGAAGGCGAGGTTCTGGAGTAGGCGCACCGCCTCGGCCGCCGCCATGCGGTAGCCGTTCACGATGATCGTCGGGTGGACCTCCTGCTCAATCAGGCTCTCGGCCTCCTTGAGCAGCTCGCCCGCGAGGACGACCGCGCTCGTGGTCCCGTCGCCGACCTCGTCGTCCTGCGTCTTTGCGACCTCGACGAGCATCTTGGCCGCCGGATGCTCGACGTCGATCTCCTTGAGGATTGTGACGCCGTCGTTCGTGATTGTGACGTCGCCCATGGAGTCGACGAGCATCTTGTCCATGCCCTTCGGGCCCAAGGTGGACTTCACCGCGTCGGCCACCGCCCTCGCAGCGGCGATGTTGTTGAACGCGGCGCCCTTACCCTTCTCCCGCTCGCTCCCCTCTCGAAGGATGAGGATTGGCTGGTTGCTCATCATGAGAATCCGTCCATCCTAAGCTAGTACTTCTATATGAGCATTGCGGATGCGAGCGGCACGCGGATCCGCCCGGCAGGCGGCGCGGATCGCCGCACCGGATTTGCGCGCGTGAAGTCTCGCGCATCCGTTGCTCAAACCGGTTCGCGCCGAAGTTTATATTCGACCGACCTGTAGCCGGCTGCGACGGTGCAAGTCATGGCGGACAAGCCTATCCATGTGACCGATGCCGAATTCGACAAGGTCGTCAAGGAGAATCCCTATGTCGTCGTGGACTTCTGGGCCGGTTGGTGCGCGCCCTGCCGCGCGATCGCCCCGACCGTGGAGGAGCTCGCGAAGAAGTACGCGGGCAAGGTCACCTTCGCGAAGGTGAACAGCGACGAGAACCCGAAGAAGGTCCAGGAGTTCATGATCATGGGCATCCCCACGATCCTGTTCTTCAAGGCCGGGAAGCTCGTGGACCAGGTCGTCGGTGCAATGCCCCGCAACGCGTTCGAGGAACGTGTCAAGAAGCACCTCGCGTGACGACATTTAGAAGTACCTAAACTCCGCTACACGAGAGTTGAGAGAACATGAGCTCCGTCATCGAGATGCTCGGCAGCAAGAAGAAACCGGCTCCGCCCCAGGAGACGGTCGTCCTCCCCATGCTCCGGAAGGAGCACGGGGGCGAATGCGGCGACAGCTGCGGCTGTGGCGGGAGCGAAGGCGGCTGCTGCGGCGGCTGAGTCTACGTCAGGGCAAGTCACGTATTTTCGTAATTGAGAATCATTGCGGATAATCGCCTCTCCGCGGTTCATATACCATCGCACTCCTCGATTCCACTAGAACCGAGGAGGAAGAACGTACGGACCCTCTTGAAGCGTCGAGGCTCGTGACCGATGAGTACTCGGCGAAGATCCTCGTGGCGACGTTCAAGAAGCCCAAGTCGGCCATCGACCTGAGCCGTGAGTACGGGATCCCGATCGCCGCGTGCTACCGGCGGATCCACTCCCTCGAGCGCGCCGGGCTCGTCCGCTGCACGGAGCGGGCCCTGACGCAGAAGGGGAAGCGGATCTCGCTCTACATGTCCCAACTCAAGAACGCGTACATCTTCTTCGAGAACGGGCGCCTGCGCGTGCGGTTCCAGCTGGCGACCGGCATCACGAAGGACTTCGGCGGCGACTGGAAAGCGGTCGACGTCGTCGAATCCAACCTCTACCAATAACCCCTCCTCCACAACCCACAGGCAGGACCGAGAACCCCTCGTCCTGCCTCTTT
>JBBSVS010000411.1:0-2489 GCA_038046665.1 Thermoplasmatota archaeon | reverse complement strand
CCCGATTCCATCGACCTGGCGGTCTTCGGCCACATCCACATGCACCAGGTCCTCTTCGACAAGGTCGTCTACACGGGCGCCCCGGAGCGGATCGACTGGGGCGAGCGACTCGACCCCAAGGGCTTCGTGGCCCTGCGGCCGGACGCCACGTGGTCATTCCAGGAGCTCCCCGCGCGGCCCATGGAGAAGGTCGAGGTCACCCTGGCCATGGGAGACGACCCGACGAAGCGCGTCCTCGATGCGCTCCCGTCGGACGTGGCGGGCAAGCTCGTGCGCATCGAGGTCCACCTGCCTGACGAACTCCGAGCCCGCCTCGATGAGCGGCGATTGGCGGAACGCCTTCAGGGCGCGTTCCATTACGAGCTGCGCCTCGTCTCCACGGAACGTCCTCGAATCGTGGCCGAGGAGTTCACGATGGACCCCCTGCGCCTCCTGTCCGACTACGTGGACAAGAACCTCGCGGAGCACCCGCGGAGGGACGCGATCAAGGCGGAGGCCCAGCGCCTCCTGAAGGAGGCCCTGGCGTGAGGGGCGCGGACGACATCGACATCGAGGCGGTCCCCGCCTACGAGCCGCCCAGCACGGCGGAGGGCCTCGTCCTCGAGGAGATCGAGATGCGGGGCTTCATGCGGTACGTGGAGAAGACGGACCCGCCCCTCCGCTTCCCGGAGAAGTTCACGGTGATCACGGGCCGCACGGGTGCGGGGAAATCCTCCATCCTGGACGCGATCACCTTCGCCCTCTACGGGTCCACGACCCGCACGGACATCCAGACCGTGAAGCAGTCCGACGTGTGCCGGCCGGGCGGATACGTCCGCGTGGCCTTCCGGCAAGGCGAGGGCCGATGGGAGGTCAAGCGCGGCTTCACGTCGAAGAAGGAATCCTATCTCGAGGTCCTGCGGGATGGCGAGGCCGTCCAGGGCACGATCCGCGAGAAGGAGCAGACGGTCCAGGACGTCGTCGGCCTGGACTACGTCGGCTTCCGCAATTCCACCTTCGTGCGACAGGAGGAGATGAAGGAGCTCGGAGCCGCGCGCGGGGCCGACCGCCTCGCGGTCTTCCAGAAGCTCTTCCGCCTCGAGGTGTTCCAGCGGGCCCTCGACAAGGCGAAGGAGCAGCTGGGGACGCTCCAAGCCGACCTGAGGGCGAAGGAGGCAGACCTCGCGGCGCGCACGGAGGCCCTCCAGCGGTTGCCCGGGACGAGGGCCCAGCTCGAGGATTCGCGAAGGGAGCTCTCCGCCCGCGGGAAGCGCGTGGCGGCCCTCGAGGAGAAGGCCAGGGCCGCGGAGAAGACCCTGGAGGAACTCGAGGCCCGGCACACGGAATGGGTGCGCGTCACGTCGGCACGGGACGACCGCATAACCCAGCTGGAAAGACTCCGCCGCAAGATCGAGGAGACGCGGGCGCAGGGGAAGCAGGCCGCAGACCTCGAAGGGGAGTTGAGGATCCTCGAGAAGGACATCGCCGACCTCGAGGCCCTCCGGGAAGAGATGGACGACCTCAAGGACCGGTCCGAGCTGCACCAACGCCTGCAGCTCGCGGCCCAGGCCGCGGAGAAACTCTTCGACCAAGCGAAGAAGGACCACGAGCGGCGCCGGGATCAGATCAAGGACAAGATCGACCAGCTCTATCGGAAGATTACGGGACTCCGGACGGACCTGGACCGGGACGCGGCCTTCGGCGCATTGAGAGACGAGGGTCGACTCGAGGAGCGGGTGGCTCGGATCGAGCGCGAACTCGAGTGGCTCGCGGACCGCCCCGAGCTGGTGAACCCACTCCTGGAAGAACGGGTGCGTTCGCAGAAGGCCCTCGAGCACGTGCAGGCGAAGGTCCAGGGGATCAACGAGGACGTCTTCGTGCTCACGGAGTTCCAGAGGCAGCTGGAGGAGCTCAAGTCGGAGCTGAAGCGCGAGGCCGACGAGAGCCACGAACTCCTCAAGCCCCTGGACGACCAGAAGGTCGAGGCGTTGCGTCAGCTGGACCGAGCACCTTTCACGGAAGCGAATCGCCGACACCTCGAAGAGGTCTCCCGCCTCGTCCAGGAGAAATCGGCAAAGCGGCGGAAAGCGGACGAACTCGCGAGCCGCCTCAAGGGAATGGGCGATGTCGCGAAGCTGATGGCCGATCTCGAGGAGCGGCGGACGACGCTCGACGCGGAGAAGGCGACCCTCGAATCGGACGCGATTCGTCTCCAGGCGACGGAGGAGACCTTCCAGCGGGCGAAGGAGGCGGTCGAGAAGCTGCGCGCCGAACTCGAAGAGGAGCGCAAAGGACTCCACACCCTCGAAGGGCAGGCGAAACAGCTCCAGGCCCAGGTCGAGGACCTCGAGGCGGACGCCCTCAAGCTCAAGGAGGCGGAGCGGCAACGGGACGAACTCCGGCTGAGGATCGAGGTCGCCGACGTCCTGGTGACCCGCGTGTTCCACAACCGCGGCGTGGTCATGTACGCGATCGACCAGCTCCTCCCCGAGCTGGAGATCGAGGCCTCC
>JBBSVS010000410.1:0-3637 GCA_038046665.1 Thermoplasmatota archaeon | reverse complement strand
TCCGAATCGGCGACCGCCACGAGGGTCTCGTCCGCGAGGGGCGCGAGGGCGGCGGCGACCCATGCGAGCATCGGTCGGCCGCGGAATTCCGCGAAGGCCTTAGGCCCTCCGAAGCGATGGGACTCCCCGCCGGCGAGGATGAGGGCCGTGGGCACGCGTCCGCATGGGGCAAGCGGTACATGAAGAGTGCGAGGAGACCGCGGCCTTCCTCCGTGTGACTTTCATCATCGTCGCAGTCGGGCGGTAGTGATCTCTATCAAGACTGGAAAACATTTCGGCGGTCCGAAGACGTCCGGCGGCAGCCGTACTGATCGGTGGGTCGCCGCATCGCTCGTGGGTGTGCTCTGAACAGCGCGGTCCGTCTCCCGGAGGGGCGGGAGCCGGACAAGGCGCGCCGCCCCTCCCGGTCGCGGTCCTCAGAACCACTTCCAGAACCAGTACTTCTCGAAGAGGACCTTGCCCCAGCGAAGATACCGAGCCGAGGGCCGCAGCGCCACCTGAGGCGACGGGCTTGCATAGAAGTCTCCCGACCCGAAGGCGGCCTTCCCGAAGCCAGTCTCGACCCAGCAGTAGCCCATGCCGTCGAAGGTTTTCGCCTCGCCCCGGGACGTGAGATCCGCGGCGATCGTCTTCGCGACGGCTTCCGCCTGGCCGTGCGCGAACACGCCGGCCTTCGGGAGGAACATCCCGTTGGGGAGCTTGAGGCTCGCGACGTCGCCGATCGCATACACGCCGTTGGCGGAGGTCTTCAGCGTCCGCGGGTCCACGGGAACCCAACCGGTCGCGTCCGTCAATCCGCTCTCCCGGACAAAGGCGGGAGCCCGGTGCGGGGGCACACCGACGAGCAAGTCGTAGGGAATGCGCTCGCCGCTCTCGAGCGCGATCTCGCGGGCCTCCGGATCGATACGCGACGGCTTGCCCTGGGGATGATAGTTGATCCCCCGTGCCGACAGCATGGCCACCAGGCTCTTCCCGACTTCCGGGCCTGCCACGGGCATGGGCTGGGGCTCCGGCGTGACGAGGTCGACCGAGACGGAGTCTCGAATCCCCGAGCGACGGAAATGGTAGTCCAGCAAGAAGGCCGCCTCGTAGGGAGCCGCCGGACACTTGAATGGCGTCCTGGAGATCAGGACCACGACCCGCCCCTTGCGGAAGGTAGCTAGGTCCTCGCGCAGCTTCTGCAGGCCTTCCAGGGTGTACAGGTTTCGGGCGCCGGTCTCGAAGCCCGGGAGGAGCTCGGGGGCCAGCTCCGCGCCCGGCGCGAGGACGAGGCGGTCGTAGCCCAGAGGGCCCGCGGTGGTCTCGACGATCCGTGAGACAGGATCCACGCGGCGGACCTCGGCGATCGTCGTGCGGATGCCTCGGCGCGAGAGAAGCGTCAGATCCCGCTGGACCTGTTCCGGCCTGCGCCACCCCATCATGACCCACAGGAAGGAGGGGGCGAAGACGTGCCGCCCCCCTTTGTCCACCAGGGTCACGCCGTGGGATCGTCCGAGCCGCTTGCGCAACTCCACGGCCGCGACGACGCCACCGATGCCTCCTCCCACAACCAAGACTTCGGCCATTCCGTCACCCGTGCGTGTCCGGGGAGTCTCTACTCATCCGAAGCTCACCATCCGGTCGACGGACCCGACGAGTTCGACAAGAGTATTCATCGTCGATACGTCGCACAGGTTCGCGGTCCCTTGTTTTCGGAGGTCGAGACAGGTCCCGCAAGCGAGGACCTTGCCTCCCTTGCCCGAAAAGCGGTGGATCTGCTTCCCCACGTCGAAGGAGGGGTGCTTGAGGACCGCGAGCTCGACGCCCTTGCCCATGAGGAAGACTTGGACATCGTGCCCGACCTCCCTCGCTGTGTTCGCGAAGCGAAAGGCGTTCCATCCCGTCTCCGGGTCGTTCGTCGATACGAGCACGCCCATCTTCACCGAATCACCGTTCTCTGCGTAAGCTGTCGTTCATGGGCGATCCTCTTCGCAAGGATCCGCCGAAGGATGTCGATGGCCTCGAAGACCTCGGGGTGGGAAACCCGATAGAGGGCCGTCGTGCCCTCTTGACGACGGGAGAGGATTCCCACATCGAGGAGGACCTTGAGGTGGAGGGACAGGTTCGGTTGGCTCGAACCCGTCATCCCGACGAGCTCTTTCACGCTCCTCTCCCCAGACCGAAGCAAGTCCAGAGCTTTGAGGCGGATGGAGTGGGACAGGGCCTGACACACCCGGGCGTGGAGTTCGTAGACCTCCTCGTCCATGGAATCCAGAAATCCATTTGGATATTTAAATAGTCAGATAGATTCCCGCACGGGCTGAGGCGCAACAAGGGAGGTCCGCAATCGCGGCCACCCGGATCGACTTCTCGGGTCGAGCGTTTATGGCCACACGCGCCCGTTGTCGCAGGACCGCGGGGTCTTCAAGGAGCTGGACGTACTTCGCTCCCCGTCCTTTCGAGCCGCGGACCCAAACCATCGGGAATAGATTCACGGCCCGGGAGATATGGGTTTCGAACCGGAAATTGAGTGGGTCCGTCCGGATTTGAACCGGAGTCGCCAGCACCCCAAGCTGGTAGGATTTCTTGTAGGTGGGGAGACCGAAGGGCGGTCCCTGCATCTATACCAAGCTACCCCACGGACCCTCGGGCGTCTCGAACGTGAGCATGCATAAAAAGGTTCCACCCTCGCCTTCGAGCTCGCTCATCCGAACGGCGCGACTTCCTCGATGAGTTCCGCATGGGTAAGGATCATCCGGCGGCAGCAGTAGCGCGTGAGGCCGAGCTCGTCCAAGACCTTCCGCGACTCCTCGCCGTTGCGCGTGCGCTCGACGAAGGGCTGGAACGCGCTCGCGACGACCTTTCCGCACGTGAAGCATCGGATGGGGATGATCATTCGCTCACCGGTAGGACTTCTGGCGCTTCTTGCGAGCGCCGCGACCGAGGGGTTTCTTCGGCAGCTTGCGACGCGTGTCGGGGACGATCAGCGTGCGGTCGTACTCCCGGAACAGGGCTTCCAGGTCCTGGTCGTTGAGATACTGCACGAGGCCGCGCGCGATCGCGGTGCGCACCGCATCCGCCTGGCCCATCACGCCGCCGCCACGCACGTTGACGTCGATGTCGACCGTCTCCGCCTTCTTGCCCGCGAGCTTCAGGGGCTCGAGGATCTTCATGCGGGCCAGTTCGTGAGGGAGGATCTCCACGGGGACGCTGTTGATTCGCACGACGCCGCGGCCCTTGCGGAGGCTTGCGCGCGCGACGGCCATCTTGCGTTTCCCGCTCGCGACGATTGTCTTCATGAGGACACCTAGAACTTGGATCCGAGGAGCTTGGACACTTCGCCGAGGCTGATCACGGGCCCCTGGGGGGAGCGCTTGGCCACCGCCACGGTCTCGAGGGGCTGGGCCTTGTATTCCTCCGGGACGTCGATGTAGACACGGAGGTGCTTGAGGGCCGCCCGCCCGCGCGGCTGCTGATAGGGCATCATCCGGGATATCGTGCGCCGTAGGATCATGTCGGGCCTCCGTGGATACCTTGGTCCGATGCCCCTCATTCGGCTCGTCGTGCTCCCGCGGTGGTGGCGGGCGTAGTATTCCTCGAACACGACCTTCCGACGGCCCGTGATGATCGCCTTCTCCGCGTTCACGACCACGATGTC
>JBBSVS010000409.1:0-2245 GCA_038046665.1 Thermoplasmatota archaeon | reverse complement strand
GCCCGGACCAGGCCATCTCCATCCTTTAGAACGTCACCTTCAACGGTACTTCCTCGACGGACAACGTCGGGATCGTGAACTACACCTGGACCTTCACGGATGGCGGCCCCGTCACCCTGTGGGGCGCGGTCGTGACCTACCGGTTCCACCGCGGCGGGAACTTCTCCGTCCTCCTCACGGTCCGCGACCTCGCGGACAACTCGGGCACGGATTCCCTCTGGGTCAACGTGTCCGCACTGCCGGTCATCGCCGTCGCGGGTCCGGACCGGACAATCACCCTCGGCGACACGGTCACCCTGGACGGCTCGAACTCCGCGGGCAACGGTGGGATTGTGGACTACACTTGGCGCGTCGAAGGTACGCCCGTCGTGCTGCTCGGGGCCGTCGTGAACTACACGCCGTCTGCGGGAGGAAACTTGTCGGTCAACCTGACAGTCCGGGACGCGGCAGACCTGACCGCCTCGGACCTTGTCCTCATCACGGTGATCGTGCCGGACCGCACGCCGCCGTCGCCCCTCGGTCCGCCGACGGTCGCGACGCTGGGCCCGGGCGCCGTCACCCTGACCTGGGATCCGAGCACGGCTCCGGACCTGGCGGGCTACTTCGTGTTCCGTTCGGAGTCTCCGGAGGGCCCCTTTGTCCAGCTCAACGCGGACCCGCTGCGCAACACGACGTACGTGGACGCCGGGCTTCTCCCGGGTCATGCATATTACTACTACGTTGTCGCCGTGGACCAATCCGGAAACGCCTCGCAACCCTCTCCCACGGCGAGCGGCGCGGCAGGCCTCGCGCCCCCAGAGCCCTTCAACTGGCTGGCGATCCGCTGGGCCTTCGCTCCCGTATCCACGGGTCTCGTGCTGGCCATCCTCGCGGTCCTTTCTTCGCGGGAGGACCGCCGTCGGATGCGAGCAGCGTCTCCGCCGCCCACGCCCCCTCCGGAGAACACCCCGCCCCCGCCCAAGGAGGCGAGCCCATGATCCGCCCCGCTCTCGCCCTTGTGGTCCTGTCGACGGCATTCGCCCTCGCGATGGCGGCCACCCCCGCAGCGGCTCAGAGTTCCCTGGAGATCTCCATCGTGCACACGCCACCTGCGATTGTCCTCCCCGGCCTGCAGATCAATCTGACCGCGGTCCTCGGCAACGCCACCGCCGCATCCGTCGCCTGGAACAACGGGTCCATGGCCTCGGACGCAAGGGTGCCCATGACGAACCTGTCCCGGACCCAGGATGGCGGGTGGGTCTACGAGGCGTGGCTCCCTGCCCAGCCGGACGGGACCCAGGTCACCTACGCGATCAATGCCTCGAACCACGCCGGGAGTCGCAGCGAAAGCTATTTCCTGACCGTGAGCGCACCGTCGGCTTCGGGCATCACCGAGGTGCAGCAGGAGGCCTGGATGCTCACGATGGCCGCCTCCATCTCCATGGCCGCAAGCACCGTCGCGGTGCTGTATTGGTACACAGGCCGTCGCCTGCGACGGGGGATGACGTGAATGGTCGACCCGCGCGTGATCCACTCGATTACGATCGAGATGTGCACGGGATTCCTGCTCCTCGCGGGGACCGCCGTGGCAGTGAAAGTCGTGTCGGACTGGTGGCTGAGGAACCTGCGCGGACACGTCGCCCGATTCGACAAGTGGGCCCTCGCGGCCTCGAGGTTCGCGGAGCCAGCCTCCTATTTCGCGCTCATCGCGGGCGTCCTTGCGACGTTCCTGTCCATGGTGACCGGATCTCTCGCTTGGCCTGCGGACCAGCTGTGGGCCTCGGAGACGGTCCCCAACAAGATCCTCGTGACCTCGTCGGCTCAGACCCTGTTCCTGGGCGCGGTCCTCCTGCGGGCCCGCTATCGCTTCGAGATCTGGATGACCCGGGGCACGGGCGGCTTCTACGCCCTCCTCGTCCTCACGGGGGACGGCCTCATGGTCCTCCAGAACTCCATCGCGGGCCACCTCGCGGGCAAGGGGAGCCTCATGGATGACTTCTTGGCCACCATGATGATCGACACGCACCCGATGTGGGTCTTCCCCGCGTGGGCGTCCATCGTCATCCTGATGGCTTTCCCCCTCGCGGCCCTCCTCCTCGGTCTTCGGTTGCGGGCGTCCGCCAAGAGAATGCGGGCCCAACCCGTCTCGGCCTAGGATCGACCGGTGTCCAGCGTAAGAACGGCAGAGGCTTTGACGCAACTTCTGGGAAGCGGTGGCAGACGCCGTCCCTTGCGGACGACCCGTGTGGAGGTCAACGCCCGCTTT
>JBBSVS010000408.1:0-2096 GCA_038046665.1 Thermoplasmatota archaeon | reverse complement strand
TCATAGTCCACGTCCTTGGCCAGAGGCGCCGGCTTCGGCACGAGGCGGCGGAAGAGATCCTTCCTCATGGCGGCGTCGGGCATGGGGAACTCGACCGCTATATCGATCCGCCGATCAAGGGCCTTGTCGAGCACGCGCGCGAGGTTCGTCGCGAGGATGACCACGCCGGGACAGTTCTCCATCTGGCTCAGGAGGACGTTCACGTCGCGGTTCATCCAGGGCATCGTCGTGAAGCCCCGGCGGAAGAAGACCGCGTCGGCCTCGTCGAAGAACAGGACGGCGCGCTGCTCCAGGGCGAGGGCGAACACCCGCTCGATGTTCTTCTCCGTCTCCCCAACCCACATGTTCTCCAGCTGGGCGTAGTTGACCATGTGGAGGGGGCGGCCCAGGGTGTGGGCGATCGCCTCCGCAGCCATCGTTTTGCCCGTGCCCGGAGGCCCGGCGAAGAGCATGGTCAGCCCCTTCGTCTTCTTCACGACCCGCTTCATGCCCCAGCGGCCGTACATGAGCGTCTTGTGGCGCAGCTCCGCGAGGGCGTCCTCGATGCCCTCCCGCGTGGTCGGCGAGAGGACGAGGTCCTGCAGTTTGTAACGTGGCTCGATGGACTGAGAGAGGGGCTTGGGCGGTGCGGTCTCGTGGACGTGAGGCTCGAGCTCCTCCGGTTCTTCCTCAGAGGGATAGACCTCGACGCCCGTGTTCAGGAGGCGCACGAGGCGCCGCACGTCCTCCTGGGAGATGTGGCGGCACGAGCCTTCTATCTTGCCGCACTTCGGGCACTTCACGATCCATTGGTCCTTGTCCTCGTGGCCCATCCGACCCCCCTCGCAGAGCGACGGACGGCGGCGCCGCCCGCTCGCGGTTCGGCAGAGGCGCGCCGGGCTATTTAAACATGGGCCGGAGACCCCGCGTTCATGGAAGGGCGGACGTCATCAGCCGGTGGTCCACGGCCGCGAGGCGCCGCGCGGGATCGGGCAGCAGGGACGTCCGCTCCTGAGAGGCGTAGTACGCGGCGTCGCGGTCCTCGAACGCCTTGCGGTCACCGTCGAAGGAGAGGATCCAGACGAACCGGTTCTCCTCCGGGATCGTCCATGCGCCCACGACCGTGAACCCGAACTTGCGGCGAAGCGGCACGACGCCGCGCTTCCACTCCTCCACGAACGCGTCCAGTTCCCCGTCCTTGGCCGTGTAGATCCGCAGTTGTGCGACCACGGGCCGTCCCCCTCCGCGCGACCGTTCTACCTTCATCCCGCCCCTCGCGTAAAGGGCTTTCCCCGTCGCGCCCCGGCAGGGGGAGCGAAGCCTAATGTATCGCCCGCCCTTGCCCTCCATGGGGCGATAGGCTGGCGGAGCGGCACCGGGCGCGGGACGTCCCGTTTCCCCTCCACGACGTGGTCTTGCGGGACGCGTCTGCGCAGGAGCTCGCGGAGATCAGCGACAAGATGGGCCTCGCGCTCAGCGTCGAGGAGATGCGCACGATCCAGGAGTACTTCCGCAAGGCGGGTCGCGAGCCCACGGACGTGGAGCTGCAGGCCCTGGGCCAGGCGTGGTCCGAGCACTGCTGCTACAAGTCCTCCAAGGTCTTCCTGCGCGAGTTCATCTTCCCCGTGCAGGCCCCCTACGTGATCGACCGAGGCGACGCCGGCGTGGTCGAGTTCGACGAGGACCACGCGTACGCACTGCGCATCGAGAGCCACAACCATCCGTCCGCGATCGAGCCCTACGGCGGCGCGAGCACCGGGATCGGCGGCATCCTGCGGGACGTGCTCGCCATGGGCGCCCAGCCCATCGCCCTCGCGGACCCGCTCCACTTCGGCCCCCTCGACTACCCCATGGAGAAGCTGCCGCCCGGGATCAAGCACCCGAAGTACCTCTTCGGGGGCGTCGTCGCGGGCATCCGGGATTACGGGAACCGCGTCGGCATCCCCACGGTCGCGGGATGCATCGTCTTCGACGAGGGCTACGTGGGCAACATCGTGGTCAACGTGGCCTGCGTGGGCTTCGGGAAGAAGTCCGAGATCCTGAAGAACCGCGTGAAGTCCCTCTAGGACGTCTTCGTCCTCTGTGGCGGGAGGACGGGCCGCGACGGGATCCACGGC
>JBBSVS010000407.1:0-1006 GCA_038046665.1 Thermoplasmatota archaeon | reverse complement strand
GTCGTCCCGGGCAAAGTGATCGTCGTCGTGCGCAAGGAGGCCCCGAAGGCGTACGAGCCCGAGGCGGCCATCGCCCTCGACACGAACGAGGACTCCCTCGATGGCGTCATGGCGGCGGCGGACGAAGCTCGGCTCTTGTCCGTATCCCTCGGCGGCGTGCGCCGGGTGCAGGCGACCCACTTCCGACGGAGGAGGCGTCTCGCGCGGAAGAAGGCGAATGACCGCCGCGTGAGGCGGAGACTCCTCGGTCGCGAGGGACGGCACGAGCGGAACCGGGTCAAGCAGAGGCTGAACCTCGTGAGCAAGCGCCTCGTGCAGGCAGCCAAGGAGGTGAGGGCGGCCATCGTCCTCGAGGACTTGACCCTGCACGGCGCCGGAGGTCGCTCCCGTCGGATGAACCGCCGCTTGTCGTCCTGGCCTCGAAGGGAAATCCATCGCCAGATCGAATACAAGGCCGCCCTCGAGGGCGTCCCTGTGATCAAAGTCAATCCTGCCTATACCAGTAAGACCTGCCCAGCGTGTGGCGCCCGGCGCCGAGATAGGGTGGGCGAGGATTTCGTCTGCGAGATGTGCGACTGGGAGATGGACCGTCAGCACAACGCGGGCTTGAACATCCTGAAGACCGCCTTGGCCTCGAACGAGGCCCTGGCAAGGGCTGTACGGTTCCAGCCCGGTGCCCTCCGCGATGACGTGGTGATTCCCCTCTGCGACCTGCCAGTGATGCTGGCAAGCGCACGGGAGGAGCCGAGCGGAGTGGAGTCGGGAGTATCAAAAATCACCTGACAGAATCCCCTCAGAATCCCGAGGAGGAGAGGAGGACGGGGACGAGCAGGGCGGCCATGAGGTGCACCCGCCAGACCCCCGCGAGGACGGGCACGAGGCCGACGAGGGCGGCCAAGCCGGCGACGAACACGCAGACCGCGAGGAATGCGAAGAGCGCCCGCCTGCGTCCCCAACCCGGTCCCCGCACGTCGTTCACCTTAGAACCACCTCCAGAACCATCGCT
>JBBSVS010000406.1:0-2766 GCA_038046665.1 Thermoplasmatota archaeon | reverse complement strand
GATCGGCTGCTTGCGCAGCCACATGGACGGCCCTTTCCTCACGATCTATGGTGACGTGGTCGTGTCCGGGGACGGACTCAAGGACCTCGTCGCCTACCACAAGAAGGTCGGCGCGCCGATCCTGTCCCTCGCGGAGGTCGCGGACCCGCGACCCTTCGGCGTGGTCGAGGTGGACGAAGGGCGAGTGGTCGGCCTGGAGGAGAAGCCTCCCCATCCAAAATCCCATCTGATCAACGCGGGCGTCTACGTCTTCGACATGGACGTGTTCCCGCTCATCGACAAGACGCCGAAATCGCCTCGGGGGGAGTACGAGATCACGGACACGATCCGCGCGATGATCGCCAAGGGAGACGTGCACGGCTTCCGCCTCCCGGGCGAGTGGCTCGACGTGGGCCGCCCGTGGGACCTGCTCCGCGCGAACGCCGCCCTGCTGGCCCCGCTCAAGGGCCGCGTGCGGGGCACCGTGGATCCCGGGGCCACCCTGGTCGGAGAGGTCCTCGTGGAGGAGGGCGCCCACGTGCGCACCGGCTCGACCGTCGAAGGTCCCACGATCATCGGCCGTGAGGCCCAGATCGGGCCGAACTGCTACATCCGCCCCGCCACGTCCATCGGGCCGGGTGCCAAGGTCGGGAACGCCTGCGAGGTGAAGAACTCCATCCTCATGGCCGGCACCCACGTGCCCCACCAGAACTACGTGGGGGACAGCATCCTCGGGGAGCGGTGCAACCTCGGGGCCGGCACCAAGGTCGCGAACCTCCGCCTGGACGAGTCCAACGTCCACGTCGTCTGGAAGGGGTCTGACGTGGACACGGGCCTTCGCAAGCTCGGTGTGATCATGGGGGACGACGTGAAGGTCGGGATCAACGCGTCCATCGATGCGGGCACGATCATCGGGGAGGAATCCTTCATCGGGCCCGGCGCGACGGTCCGCGGGAACGTCGCCCCGCGGAGTCGCATCTTCTGAGGTGGGGCGGTGCGGATCGCCCAGGTCTCCCCGTGGTTCTATCCCCATCTCGGCGGGGTGGAGAGCCACGTCCAGAGCCTGGCCAAGGAGCTCGCGGCCCGCGGACATGAGGTCACGGTCGTGACGACGCGGGACGACCCGCGGTCTCCCGAGCGGGACCGCCTGGACGGCTTTGACGTCGTGCGGGTGAAGCCCCGCATGGTCGCGATGCGCACGCCGATCGCACCGGGGATCCGGGCGGCCCTCCGGGACCTGCCCGCGGATCTCATCCACGCGCACCTCCCGCCGCCGCTGAGCGCCCACTACGCCGCGGACGCGTCGGAGGCCCGCAGCCTGCCCTTCGTGGTCACGTACCACTGCGACGTCCAGTTGCCCTCCCCCTTCGGCACCCTGGTCGAGGCCCTCTACCGCCGCAGCCTCGGCGCTTCGACGCTCCGCCGCGCCCGCAAGGTCATCGTGACCACGCGGACCTACGCGGCCACGAGCCGTGCGGTCTGGCGGCAGAGTCCCGCGGTCATCCCGAACATGGTGGACACGGAGCGGTTCCACCCGGACCTCGACGGCTCCGGCGTCCGGGGCAGGCTCAAGATTCCTGCGGGGAAGCCCCTCGTCCTGCTCGTGGGCCGCATCGTCCCCCATAAGGGCGTGGAGCACCTCATCGAGGCCGCGCGGTACCTGCCCGACGTGCCTTTCCTGGTGGCCGGGGAAGGTTCATCCTTCGAGGCCATGAAGCGCCTGGCCGCGTCCTTCGGTGTGGAGGACCGCGTGCGGTTCCTCGGCCGCGTCTCCCAGGAGAACCTGCCGAAGCTCTACGCCGCCTGCGACGTCTTCGTCCTGCCGAGCGTCTCCCGACTGGAGGCCTTCGGCATCGTGGCCCTGGAGGCCATGGCCACCGGGAAGCCCGTGGTCGTGGCGGACATCCCGGGCGTGCGGGAAGTCATCGAGGACGGACGGGAAGGGCTCCTCGCGGACCCCGTGAACCCCCCGGACCTCGCGGAGAAGATCCGCGCCCTCCTGGCGGATCCCGCGCGGGCCCGGGAGATGGGGCGGCGCGGAAGGGAGAAGGTCCTCTCCGCCTTCAGCATCGCGAAGGTCACGGACCAGATTGAGGCGGTCTACGCGTCCGTCGGGGCCGCCGTCACGGCACGACCTTGAGCGGGTACCGCTCCCCCTTGTTCGTCCACGCGGCCCAGGTGGTTTCCGTGTACGGGTGCCCGGTGATGATGTGGACCCCGCCGAAGTGGCTGAAGAGGGCGCGGTCCTCGTCGGACGGCGCGTAGACGCCGCTCGGGTGGGAGTGGACGGTCCCCACGACGGAGAAGTCCGCGGGCAGCATGTGGAACTGGAAGATCGCGTGGCGCTCCCCGCTCACGGTCCCCGGGATGAGGAGGAGTTCCGTGATCACGCCCTCCTCCGCGCGAAGGATGGCCCCGAACTCCCGCGGGTATATGTCCTTGGACGCCTCCAGGATCATCCGCAGCGTCTTCCGGACGATGCCTTCCACCTTGCGGGCCATGGGACCCCATCACTGGCGGGACAGCTTCTCCTCGATCCGGCGGTAGAAGTCCTCCCGGAACCGGAGGAACTTCGCGCGCTTCTCCGAGCCGGTGACGACGACTTCCTCCGTGCCCTTCATGTGGCTCTCGTGCTGCCCGTCCATCACGAGGAGGCACTCCTTGGGCTTCATGAGCTTCACGCGCACCTGGCTCGTGGCGGGGAAGACGTGCGGGCGGGAAGCGGGCTTGAAGGGTGCGATGGCGGTGACGATGATCGCGTCCACGCGCGGGTCCACGATGGGCCCT
>JBBSVS010000405.1:0-11315 GCA_038046665.1 Thermoplasmatota archaeon | reverse complement strand
CCTCACGGAGGACGGCCGCCGCGCGTGGCGCGTCGTGCGTGCGCTGAGCGACGAAAGGCGCCGTCCGTCGGTCCTGTTCGACACGTCCTGACGACCTCCCGCGGGTCTCCTCCCGCGGGTCTGTCAAACACTCTCAACCAAGGCTTATAAAAACCCCCTCCCACCTTCGAAGGTGGACGGGAGTTGGAGACGCCTGTCGCCTAATAGAAAAGGACACCGCTACCGCCTCCTCATCGTGGACGACGACGAGGGCATGCGGGAGAACCTCTCCGAGCTCTTCGCGAGCTTGGGCTACGAGGTCTTCACGGCCAGCAACACACCGGAGGCGCTGGAGAACCTCCGGACCACGGACGTGGATCTCCTCCTCACGGACTACAAGATGCCCGGGCCCACAGGCGTCGAGTTGATTGAGTCTGCGCGGCAGGTTCGGCCGGAGATGCGAGCCGTCCTGATGACGGCCTTCGGGGACAGCTTCACGGAGATCGAGAGCGTGCGCCGCGGGGCCGCCGGGTATATCACGAAACCTTTCGAGGCGGACGAGGTCGTCGAGCTGGTGAAACGTATCCTTTCGTTGGGGGAGACATGACACACATGGAACCCTTGGAGATGAGCCAGACGGTGATGGACGAATACGCGGCGCGGATTCTCCTGGGGACGTACGACCGCGCGGTGTCGGCCCTGGACCTGAGCCGCCGGTTCGGGATCCCCATCGCGGCCTGCTACCGTCGCATCCACCAACTCGAGCAGCTCGGCCTCGTCTATTGCGAGCAGTCCCTGCCCTCCCGCAACGGGAAGGGCCTGCAGCTCTTCCGCTCCCGCTTGCGCTCCGTGCGCATCAGCTTCGAAGAGGGCCGCCTCCGCGCCCGCGTGGTGCTCCAGCAGCCGGGCGAGGCCCCGGAGGACGGCGCCCACGTGGCCGAGCAGACGCTGAACCTCGCGGACACGTCCCGCCCGTAAGTCTTCTTACCGGAGTGGCCCATCGCCCCGCCATGGCCGATGCCGACGTGACGGTGGGCAAGCTGCGGGACCGCGTGCACGCCTTCATGCGCGCGCGGGAGTGGGAGAAGTACCACAACCCGAAGGACCTCGCGATCGCCTTGAGCATCGAGGCCGCGGAGCTCCTCGAGCCTTTCCTGTGGGCGGAGCCGCCCGAGCCGAAGGGTCTTTCTGCGGATCAACGCGAGGCCATCGAGGACGAGCTCGCCGACGTCGTCATCTACGCCCTGCATTTCGCCAACGCCATGGGCACCGACGTCTCCGATGCGGTCCTGCGCAAGGTCAGGAAGAACGAGGCGAAGTTTCCGGTGGAGCGCTACCGCGGGGTCGCCCGCTAGCCCGCTCGAGGCGGTCCGCCGTCACGAATTCGTTGCCCATGCAGAGCGAGCGCAGCTCCGCGTACGCGAACTCCGCGAGGGCCTCCAGGTTCACCACGTCCTCCAGGTTGTAGGCCACGAGGAGGTCTAGGGCGCCCTCGTCCCCTTGCTCGTAGGCGTGCCAGAGTTGCACGGCGTCGAAACCGCTCAGCCCCGCGGTCTCCGCGCTCCGCTCGATCCCCAGCCGCGATTCGACTCGCTTCAGGCCGCCGTAGAACCCGAGGCGGTGCAGCGGATGCACAAGGTCGATGTGGATCTGGTCCAGCCGCGTGCGCGGGAAGGCGCGCCGGAGGAAGGGCACGTCGAACCGCTGACCGTTGAACGTCACGAGCATCTTGACGGGGTCAAGGGCCTCGGGAAGCTCCTCCAGGTTGATCCCTTTGATGAAGGACCGCTTCCTCTTCCCGTCGTACAGGCCCACCACGGTCACCGCGTCGCG
This sequence comes from Thermoplasmatota archaeon, assembly GCA_038046665.1. Taxonomy (GTDB): domain Archaea; phylum Thermoplasmatota; class Thermoplasmata; order RBG-16-68-12; family RBG-16-68-12; genus RBG-16-68-12. The sequence continues at coordinate 9,503 of JBBSVS010000405.1, read as the reverse complement.
GCCGATGGACAGGCCCGTGGTCTCGATGTCCAGGAAAGCGACGTCCGTTCGGAAGTCCGGCCAGGCCCGCCAGTGCTCGCGCGGCATCAGGTTCTCCGCGAAGTAGCGGTACGTCTGCCGGCGAAGCGCCTTCTCGGAACGGTCCAGCTCGTCCTCGATTCTTCGAGCGAGGGTCCTCGGGATTCGCGCCTTCGCTTGGCCATCGGGGAACGCGTCCCAGGAGGTCACGCCCGCCCTCCATAACCGTTCCTCCGTGCGATAGCCCACCCCCGGGATGTGGAGGAAAGTCTGGCGGAGCATGGCGCAGGACGAGACCCGCCGCCGGGACATAGCCCTTACGGGGAGGTCGCCGAACGCGGGCGCAAACTCTTATTCGCGGGGCTCCCATGGCCGCGCGTGTTCGAGGTGACCGGACGGGACGGGCTCGCCCGCCTCGGGGTCCTCGAGACCCGCCACGGTCGAGTGACGACCCCGGCCCTACTCCCCGTGGTCAACCCGAACCGGCCGATCATCTCGCCGAGGGATCTCGCCTCCCGCTTCGGCGCGCAGATCCTCATCACGAACGCCTACATCCTGGGCAAGAGCGCGTTGCGGGAGCCAGCGCTGCAACAGGGCGTGCACAAGCTCCTCGACTTCCCCGGAGCGGTCATGACGGACTCGGGCGCCTTCCAGTCCCACGTCTACGGCGACGTGGACGTGACCAACGCCCAGGTGATCGAGTTCCAGAAGGCCATGGGCTCCGACCTGGGGACGATGCTCGACCTCTTCTCCGAGCCGGAGCACGACCACGCCCGTGCCCGGGCCGACGTGGACGAGACGATCCGCCGCGCGGCGGAGGCGAACGGCCTGAAAGGGGAGATGGCCCTCGTCGGCGCGGTCCAAGGGGGGATTCACGAAGACCTTCGGGAGCGCTGCGCTCGGGAAGTGTCCGCCTTGGACATCTCCGTGGCCGCGATCGGCGGCGTCGTGCCGCTCATGGAGTCCTACCGCTTCCGAGACCTCGCGCGGGTGATTGTGGCCTCGAAGAAGGGCCTCGACCCTTCGAAGCCCGTGCACCTCTTTGGCGCAGGCCACCCGCTCGTCTTCCCCCTCGCGGCCCTCCTGGGCTGCGACCTCTTCGATTCCGCCGCCTACGCGAAGTACGCCCGCGACGGGCGCATGCTCTTCCCGGACGGCACGCGCCACGCGGCCGAGCTGCAGGATAGCGGGTGCCTCTGCCCGGTGTGCTCGGCCCACTCCATGGCGGAGATCGCGAAAGACACGACGCTGCTCGCGGAGCACAACCTCCACGTGTCCTTCGGCGCGGTCCGGGAGGTGCGGCGGGCCATCGCCTCCGAGGAGCTCTGGGAGCTCGTGGAACGCCGCTCGCGGGCCCACCCCGCCCTCCTCGATGCCCTGTTCGAACTGCGTCGCCATAACGACTTCCTGGAGGAATCGGAGCCGCTCTCCCGCCGTGGGGCCCTGTACTACGTCGGCCCGGAGACGGTCCACCGTCCCATCCTCCATCGATACCGTCGGCGTCTGGAGGAACGGTATTCCGCCCCGCCCGCAAAGGGCCTCCTCGTCCTGCCGGAGGGCGGGCGTCCCTTCAGCGAGCGGTACCGCTCGGTCGTGGAACGCGTCCTCAAGGAAGCGGACGTCCATGCGGTCGTGAAGTCCCTCTGGGGCCCCGTGCCCCTGGAGCTGGACCATCTGTGGCCCAACGCCCAGTCCGTCGTCCCAGACCGTCTGGATCCGGAGGCCCTCGAGGCCGCCGAGGTCTTCTTCCGCGGCTGGGCCGCCGGAGCGGGCTATCCCTTCGGCCTCCTGTGGGAGGGGGAGTCGACCCTCGACGAGCTGAAGGTCGCCGCCCCGGGATTCCGGAACGTGGACTGGAACCTCCTCCGCGTCCGCGCGACCGCCGATTTCCAGTTCGGGCGGGGCGCGGCGGACGCGCTCCTGGAGGGCAAGGTCTCCTACGTGGTCTCCAAGAACACCGGGAAGATCCGCAACGTGATCGTGGACGGCGAGCATGTCCTCTCCCTGCGCGCGGAGGACGGGCTCTTCACCCTCAAGGCCGCCGGAGCCCGTCGCCTCGTGAAGGCCTTCGCTCTGCCGCGCCTTCGGGTGGTCGTTGATCCCGACGCGGTCCCATTCCACCGGGAGGGGAAGAACGTCTTCGCGAAGTTCGTCATGGACGCGGATCCGCAGCTGCGTCCGGGCGACGAGGTGGCGGTCGTCTCCCCCGAAGACGATCTCTGCGCGGTCGCCCAGGCTGCGATGAACCGTCGGGAGATGCTCGCCTTCAAGCGCGGCGTCGCCGCCCGCGTGCGCGAGGGCGTGCCGCTTCCGCCGTCCGCTCCGCCACGCTGACGCAGGCCAGGTAGTCGTCGAGGGTGTGCAGGAGGCTCATCGGGCTGTCCGCCCGGGCCTTGGCGGTGATCGCCTTCCCGGCTCGCCGAGTGCGGATGTATCCCTCGTCGTCCAGGGATACGGATTCCGCGACGGCCTTCGCCGTGGCGGCGTCGGTGAAGGTGAGGGTGAGTCGCGCGGAGGACTTCATCGGGATAGCCCCGGGCAGATTCGAACTGCCGTCGCGGGTTCCAAAGACCCGAATGCTTGACCACTACACCACGGGGCTGCGTGCGTGCATTTCCTCGGGCCTATAAAGTCCATCGGTCACGGTGTGTCCGAGGAGATCGGTGGCCCGGCCCGCGTCGATGCGTACGCGGACGAACTCGCCGATCGGGACGTCCTCCTGGAGGACGACCTGGCGGTACTCCGGCGTGCGTGCGAGGAGCGTGCCTTCCCTGCCGGGCTCCGTGACGAGGACCTCGACCTCCCGCCCCACGAGGGCCTCGTGGATCCCTCGCGAGATCTGGAACCGAAGCGACGTGAGCCGGCGCGATCGCTGCTTCACGCGCCATCCCACGATCGGTCCCGGCATCGTCGCCGCCGGCGTGCCCTCTCGCGAGGAGAAGCGCGTGACGTTCACGATGTCGGGTCGCACGCGGCGGATCAGGTCCATGGTCTTCTCGAACTGGGCCTCGGTCTCTCCGGGAAAGCCGACGATGATGTCGGTGGATAGCGTGAGTTCGGGAAACGCGCGACGGAACGCCGAGACGATAATCTCGAAGTCCTCCACGGTGTACTCCCGCTTCATGGCCTCGAGGATTGCGTCATCTCCGCTCTGCACAGGGAGGTGTAGGAACTTGAAGACCTTCTCCGAGGCGTAGGCGTCGACGAGCTCGTCCATGATCGGCAGGACGGTGAGCGGGTCCGCCATCCCCACGCGCACGCGGAACTCTCCGGGGATCGCGTCGATCTCCTTCAGCAGGGCCGCAAGCTTCGTCCCGCTGTCCCGGCCGTACGCCGCAGTGTCCTGGCCCGTGAGCTTCACTTCCTTCACCCCGCGGTCCACGTGATCGCGCACCTGTCTCACGAGGTCCGTGATGGGATAGGACTTCACGAAGCCTCGCGCGACGCGAGTGATGCAGTACGTGCAACGACCGGCGCATCCCTGGGCGATGGGCACGATCGCGTCGTGCCACTCGAAGGTCTGGGCCTCGAGTTCCGCCGCGCGGTCTCCGCACACCGTGCCCGCATCGAGGAGCTCCACGATCTCCGGCCACTTCCTCGGTGGCAAGAGTCTCGCCCGAGGCACGGTCGCCTTCACGCGGTCCCTTTGCGCCGCGGCCATGCACCCCGCGACGACGAGGGGCTTGTCGTAGCAGGCGAGTTCCGCCATGCGACGGACCATCTTGCGCTCCGTGGCCTCGACGACCGTGCACGTGACGAGGACGTGGGCGTCCGCCTCCGTTTCGGACGGCGTGATGACGTGTCCGCGTTCCGCGAGGGCCCCCTGCATGAGGCGCGCTTCCCCGTAGTTCTGGGTGCAGCCGTGCGCCTCGACGTAGACCTTCACGAACCCGCTCGAATGCGGCCGGAGTATTTCCGCCTGCCGAGGCCCACAACCCTTATGCTTCAAGGGCTCCCTTCCGCCTGATCGATGCAGCCCTGGGACCGCGAGCTGGCCGGCCCTTCAGAAGCCTCGGAGTTGCCTCCACCGCCCGTGCGTTCCCCCGAGCACGAACTGCACGACCGGGCGAAGGCGGCGAAGCTCAGGCACAAGGCGGCGAAGGCGCGGCTCAAGGCCCATAACCTCGAGGGAAAGGCCAAGCGGCTCGAGGAGAAAGCAAACCTTTGGGAGCAGAAGGCGGATCAGCTCGACGGCGTGGTCCGTGCGCCGCTTCAGCTACCTCTGGACGAGTGAGGGACCGGGCGGGGCGTCGGGATTGCGAGGTTTGGGCGGAGGGCGTACCCCCGCTCGGAGATTTCATTCACGTACTCGGTCTCCAGAATCCACGAGAGGACCTGGCTATCCGTCTTCGTGAGCTTGCACATGACCCATCCCGAAGACGCATGGCGGGTCTGCGCTCTTGAAGCTTTGTCAATGAACAACGTTCATGACCGCCGGCCTCTTGTCGCCCCTCATGGTCCGCAAGAGCGATCCGAACTGGGCGATCGTGGCGCCCGACGTGGTCGACTACATCGATTCCCTCGCGAATCGCGGCGACACGGCCCTCAAGGGCGTCGAGGACCAGGGGGACCGAGAAGGCTGGCCCATCGTGGGCGCGGCGGAAGGAAGCTTCCTCCACATCCTCGCGAAAACCATAGGAGCGAAGCGGATCTTGGAGCTCGGGACCGCGATCGGCTATTCGGGCACGTGGTTCGCTCACGCACTCCCGGAGGGCGGGCAGCTCATCACCGTCGAGGGAAACCCCGACACCGCGAAGATGGCCCAGGCCAATCTGGAGAAGACCGGCGTCGCGTCGAAGGTCACGATCCTCGTGGGCGTCGCCCAGGAGGTCCTCGAAGATCTCGAGGGTCCCTTCGACCTGATCTTCGTCGACATCAACAAGGACGGCTATCCGGACGTCCTCGGGCCGTGCATCGAGAAGCTCCGGGTCGGAGGGCTCCTCGTGACGGACAACGTGCTGTGGCGAGGCGAGGTGGCCCGCACGAGTCGTTCGAAGGAGACGAAGGCCATCCGCGAGTATAACGAGCGGCTTGCGAAGGATCCACGGATGATTGCATCGATCCTCCCGCTGCGCGACGGCGTGTCCGTGGCCCTGAAGATCCGGGATTGAGGTCGGGCCGCCCGAGCGAACCGGGCTCTTGGGCAGCTTCGAGGGAAGGTCCCCGAGAGAGTTAATACGCCGCGGGGCCATGATGCGCCCCGATGCCTCGGAGGCGGCGCCGGGAGCACGTGTACGCGGAGACGGACGGGCAGGTGTATCTCGTCCGCTCCGGCCGCACGTTGCGCTTCCCCCGCCGAGGCGAGCGGCTCCCCTTCGACGCCGAACCCAGTGGCACGATGACCTTCGATTCCGACGTCGTGTACAAGGTCAAGCCGAAGCTGGATCACCATCCGGAGGAGTGGCTCGGTCGGGACGCGATTTTCGACCGGGACGACGTCGACTCCGTGGTGAAGCGAGCCATCTACACCTCGATGGTTCACTGCGTCTCGGAGGTTGTGCTCTCGAAGGGGAACCGCGTCCTATTGGTCAAGGCCGTGCGAGGCTACTCAAAAGGCCACTGGAACCTCCCGGGCGGCTTCATGGACTACGGCGAGGGCCCCGAGGTCGGCGTGATTCGCGAGGCCCAGGAGGAGACCGGCGTGCCCATCGCCCTCGATGGTCCGCTGAACGTTTATGTGTCCGGATTCCCCGGAAAGCCCTCCTACACCCTCGGCTTCCTCTTCCGGGGCCACGTGCTCGCCGAGCGGTTCCACGTCAAGCCCGACGAGATCGAGCGGGTGGACTGGTTCACCGTGGACAAGGCCCTCACCCTCACCCGCAACCCTTTCGCGAAGTGGGGCCTCGTGGATTTCTTCCTGCAGTCTCCGGAGGCCCGCCGCGCCCTCCGCGTGAGGAAGCATGGTCTCTCGCGGGATGCGGAGCGAATCGTCCGCCCGACGGTCTTCCTGGACCGCGACGGGGTGATCAACCGGGGGCGGCCCGGGTACGTGCGGACGCCCGAGGCCTTCGAGTTCCTCCCGGGGGCCATCGACGCGATGCGGGCCTTCCAGGACGCGGGCTGGCGGCTCGTCCTCGTCACCAACCAGGACGCGATGGGCTGGAAGCTCGTGCCTGAGCGGCAGCTGACCCGGATCCACGAGCGGATGCTGAAAGCGCTCCGCACGGCGGGCGTGAACCTCGCAGAGATCTACTACTGCCCCCACCATGTGCTCTCTGACTGCGCGTGCCGCAAGCCGCGGCCCGGGATGCTCCTCGCCGCCGCGCGAGACCTCGGCGTGAATCCGCGCATGGCCTGGATGGTGGGGGACAAGGTCCTCGACGTGCAGACGGGCCGGGCCTTCGGATGCCGGACCGCTTGGGTGGGCCCGAAGGAATGGCGCAAGCGGTTCGCGAAGGACGTGCGGCCGTGGCAGCCGGACGTCGTGGCGGACGACCTTCGCGCGGCCGCGAAGGCCATCGTGAAGACGGGTTCCACGGAAGACTCCCGCGGTTCCCACGACAAAGTATTAGCCTAGCGCGGGCTTGCCTCGAGGCGCGGTGACGGGAACATGGTCCAGGAGTATGGCCTCTTCATCAACGGCAAGTGGAGGAAGTCCGAAGGCAAGCGCTTCGAGACGCGCAACCCCGCGACGGGCGAGGCCCTCGCAACCTTCCCCAGCGCCACGAAGGACGAGGTCGATCTCGCGGTGAAGGCGGCCAAGGACGCCTTCGAGAAGTGGAGGAAGACCCCGGCGCCGCGTCGCGGCGAATTGCTCCTTGAAGCCGCGCGAGTGATGAAGCAGCGCAAGGAGGAGCTGGGCCGCGTCGTGACCACGGAGATGGGGAAGATCATCGCCGAGGGACGAGGCGACGTCCAGGAGGCCATCGACTTCTACCAGTACGCCGCGGGCGAGGGCCGCCGCATGTTCGGCGAGACCGTCCCGTCTGAATTGCCGAACAAGATGTGCATGACCGTGCGCCTCCCGGTGGGCCCGGTGGGCCTCATCACTCCATGGAACTTCCCCGTGGCGATCCCAGGATGGAAGTCCGGGGCCGCCCTCATCGCGGGCTGTCCGATCGTCCTCAAGCCGTCCTCCCTCACGCCCCTGTGCGCCGCGAAGTTCGTCGAATGCCTCGACGAGGCGGGCTTCCCGTCCGGAGTGGTTAACATGTTGACCGGGAGTGGGTCCGTCGTGGGGGATGGCATCATCCAGCATCCGGACATCCGCGCGGTCTCCTTCACGGGCGGCGTGGACACCGGCAGGCACGTGTACGAGAGCGCCGCGAAGAGGATGATCAAAGTCGGGCTCGAGCTCGGCGGGAAGAACGCAATCATCGCGATGGACGACGCGAACCTCGAGCTCCTCATGGACGGCGTCATGTTCGGGGCCTTCGGGACCGCGGGCCAGCGGTGCACCGCGGCGTCCCGCCTGATCGTCCACGAGAAGGTCTACGACCAAGTCGTCGACGAGCTCGTCGAGCGCGCGGAGAAGCTCAAGGTCGGAAACCCGATCGACGAGAAGATGGACATGGGCCCCGTGGCCTCGTCCGACCAGGAGGCTAAGGTCCTCGAGTACATCGGGATCGGGAAGAAGGAGGGGGACAAGCTCCTGACCGGCGGGGAAAGGCTCAAGGGCGGCGCCTACGACAAGGGCTTCTTCATCTCACCGACCGTCTTCGCGGTGGACCGCAGGAAGAGGCTGGCCCAGGAGGAGATCTTCGGGCCCGTGCTCAGCGTGCTCAAGGCAAAGGACTACGAGGACGCCGTGGCCATCGCGAACTCCGTGAAGTACGGCCTGAGCTCGTCGATCTACACGAACGATCTGCGGTGGGCCTTCCGGGCTATGCAGGACCTCGAGGCCGGCATCACGTACGTGAACGCGCCGACAATCGGCGCGGAGGTCCAGATGCCGTTCGGCGGCATCAAGAGCACGGGGCCGACGGACACGCGCGAGGCCGGCTTCACGATGATGGAGGAGTTCACGTACGTGAAGACCGTCTACGTGGACTACAGCGGGCGGCTGCAGAAGGCGCAGATCGACACCGCCAGGCTCGCGGGCCAAGGATAGGAACGCGCGGTGTGCACATCCCCGGTTACAGAATCACACATAAAGCCGAACGGCGTAGTGGAAACGGAGACCGACACGGAACCCTTTCGCGGCGGTGACTAGGCGATGTCGAAGAACGAGATGACGTGGGTCATCGGGGGCGCGCAGGGCAGCGGCGTCGACTCGAGCGCGAACATCTTCGGCCGCGCGTGCGCGTACGGCGGGCTGTACGTGTTCGGGAAGCGCGAGTACTACTCGAACATCATGGGGGAGCACAGCTACTTTAACATCCGGGTCTCGGAGAAGCCCGTCCGGTCCCACTTCGACCCGATCAACCTGCTCGCGACGTTCGACGCGGAGACCGTGTTCCGCCACGCGCAGTCCGTCACCGCCAACGGGGCGATCGTATACGACCCGGACACGGTGAAGACGAAGATCGCGGACGTCCCGACGCTGGAGGCGCGCGTGAAGCAGGACCTGCACGCGTACCTCCTCGCCCGCGGGCTCGGGGAGACGGTTCAGGACGCGTTGGACGCCGCCGCCAAGCGGGGCGCGCAGCTCCGGCCGATCCCCATGGGGGACTTCCTGGCGGACGTGCAGAAGAAGTTCGCCGTCGACCAGCTCGGCTCCCTCGCCCGGATGGTGAACGTGCTCGCCGTGTCCGCGTCGTTCGGCATGCTGAAGTACGACCTCGAGCAGATCGCGCGCGCCGTCCGCTTCCAGTTCCGCGCGAAGGCGAAGGTCGCGGAGATGAACGTCTACGGCGCGCAGCTCGCCTACGACCACGCACGGGAGCGCTATGGCAAGGGCTTCTCCCACCGCCTCGCGCCCGTCCCCGCGGAGGACAAGCGCGTCTACCTGAACGGGAGCCAGGCGGTCGGCCTCGGGAAGATGCTGGCCGGGTGCCGCCTGCAGACGTACTACCCGATCACGCCGGCGAGCGACGAGTCCGAGTACCTCGAGGCGAACGCGATCCTGCCCACCGCCTTGGCGGCGGAGCCGGAGGAGGAAGAGGCCGCCGTCCTGAAGGAGGACGGGAACTCCATCGTCGTCGTCCAGACGGAGGACGAGATCGCCGCGATCACGATGGCGAACGGCGGCGCGCTGACGGGTGCGCGGAGCTCGACGGCGACCTCCGGGCCGGGCTTCTGCCTCATGATGGAGGGCATCGGCTGGGCGGCGATCAACGAGCTGCCCGTCGTGATCACGCTCTACCAGCGGGCGGGGCCGAGCACGGGGCTGCCGACGCGGCACGAGCAGGGCGACCTGCGGTTCGCGATCCACGCGGGACACGGGACGTCCCCGCGGATCGTGTTCGCCTCGGGGGACCTCGAGGAGTGCTTCTACGACACGGTGAAGGCGTTCAACTTCGCGGACCGGTACCAGACGCCGGTCATCCACATCGTCGACAAGGCGCTCGCGAACAGCAACCAGACGGTCCCGTACCTCGCGCTCG
>JBBSVS010000404.1:0-1481 GCA_038046665.1 Thermoplasmatota archaeon | reverse complement strand
GCCCCGCACGACCGCCTCGGCATGTTGGCGGCTTGGGAGGTCGAAGGCCTGCACCTGCCGAACGTCAAGGTCTTCCTCGCCGGGACGGTGCCGGAATCCGTCACGGGCCCCATCCGACGCTACAAACCGGACCACGTCCTTCTCCTCGACGCCGCGGACATGGGGGCCCGCCCGGGGACCGTGGCCATCGTCCATGCGGACGAGGTCCAGGCGCGCCTCCTCTCGACCCACGCCCTTCCACTCTCCGTGGTCATGGAGTTCCTCGCGGAGGATGCGAAAACCCAGGTGACGCTCGTGGGCATCCAGCCGAACACGGCCCATCACGGGGAGATCCCCTGCAGCCAAGAGCAAGCGGGTCTGACCCGCCTCCTCGTCAGCATCTTCCACATCCTCGGCCAACAGCTGGGAAGGAAGGGCAAGGCCTTGACGCGTGGGTCCCGCGCTCTGTGAGGACTCACCCGCTCACGGTAGAGTCTCGAGCGTCACGAGCCGTTTCCAGTTCGCATCCACCTGAGCTTGGATTTCGGCAATCTCCGCTTCGTTCAAATGGCCGAAACGGCCCTGAGCCTTCAGGTATTCCGCCACGGGCTTCGCCTTCCCGAGCTTGCGCGTGATGCGGTACTTCCCATCCTCGATCTCGTAAAGGGGGAAGACGTTCGTGTCCGTGGCCAGGCGGCCGATCTCGATCGTCTTCTCCGAGGAGTACCGCCATCCGGGCGGACACGGGGCAAGGGCATGGATGAACCGCGGTCCATGGATGGACCTCGCCTTCTCCACCTTCTTCACAAAGTCCTCGGGGAAGGCCACGTTCACCGTGGCCGCGTACGCGGGGCGGTGCGCCGCGACGATCGCCATGATGTCCTTCTTCTGCTCCGCCTTGCCTCGGGATACCGCATCCACGGGAGTGGTCGTGGTCCACGCGCCTTCGGGAGTGGCCCCGCTCCGCTGCACCCCGGTGTTCATGTACGCCTCGTTGTCGTACATCACGTAGATGCCGTCCGTGCGGCGTTCGAGCATGCCGCTCAGGGCTTGCAAGCCGATGTCCACGGTCCCCCCGTCCCCGGCGAACCCTACGATCGTCACGTCCTTGAGGCCGAGCATGTCCGCGGCCGCGCGCAGGCCGCTGATGGACGCCCCCGTGGCCTCGAAGGCGTTGTCGAGCATGGGCACGTCGAGGGCCGTCGTCGGGAAGGGGGTCGCGATTACGGTCCAGCAACACGCCGGCACCGTGACGATCGTGTTCGGGCCGAGACCCTTCAGCAGGTAGCGCATCACGAGGGGGGCACCGCAGCCGGGGCACGCGGAATGACCGGAACTCATCAGCTCGATAGCGGGGATTGTCAGGCGAGCCATGTCAGGCCACCTCCTTCCGGGTCTTAAGGCCGGTCCACGTGACCTCACCGCCCTTGCCGGCCAAGAGCTCCGTGAAGATCTCGTGGATCGTCAGCGGCGTGATGTCGCGACCGCCGAGCCCCGCGACG
>JBBSVS010000403.1:0-2685 GCA_038046665.1 Thermoplasmatota archaeon | reverse complement strand
CTCGAGGCATGTTCGGACCTCGGTCCCCCATGCGGGGGCCTCACTAAGTAGGTTTTGGGTTCGACGCGCAGGGGCGTCCGACCCGCATCTCTTCGTCCTCCCCACCGCTCGGTATCGGTTGGGTCTCAGTAGACCTTTTACCGCGTGTATATGTAGTCATTGCCCAGTTGCCAAATCGCATCGTGTGCAGATGGGAGCTCGGAATCAGCACGAGGTTCCATGATAGCTTCTGAGGGAGCAGTTCCGCGCCGCCGCGAGCCCCACTCGAGGGACGCCACGACGAGGACCGTCGCCGCCCAGTTCGCGGGGGGATGGGCGTGAACGGGGAGTATGCCCGGCTGTTTGAGGCGAGGGCGGGAGACACGCTCCTGCTGCTCGGGAACGAGGCGATCGCCCGCGCCGCGCTCGAGGTGGGCGTGGACTTGGCGGCCACGTATCCGGGCACGCCCTCATCGGAGATCGGGTTCGTCCTCGATGACGTGGCATCCCACGCCGGTCTGCAGTTCCAGTACGCGGTCAACGAGAAGGTCGCGATGGAGGTCGCGGCCGCCGCGGCGATCGCGGGTCAGAAGTCCCTCGTCTTCATGAAGCACGTCGGGCTGAACGTGGCCTCGGACGCGCTCATGACCCTCGCCTACAGCGGGGTGCGCGGGGCCATGGTCATCGTCACGGCCGACGACCCCGGATGCCACTCGAGCCAGAACGAGCAGGACAACCGAATCTTCGCCCGCTTCGCGAACCTCCCGCTCCTGGAGCCCTCGACGCCGCAGGAATGCCTCGACATGACTAAATTCGCCTTCGGGTTCTCCGCCTTCCTCGAGCTGCCCGTGATCCTGCGCACGACGACGAGGGTGAGCCACGCGCGGGGTCCTGTCACCGTCGGCGAGGTGGCCAAGCCCCAGGGCAAGGTCCACTTCAAGCGCGAGCCGAACCGCTTCGTCATGCTCCCGGCGAACGCGCGGGAGGGTCACAAGCGGGTCCTCCAGAAGCTGCGCCTCGCGGAGGGCATCTCCGAGTCCACCCCCTTCAACCGCGTGGAGGACCTTCCCGTGGGCGGCGACACGGGCCTCGTGGCCTCCGGACCCGCGTACACCTATCTGATGGAGTTCTCCGACGACCTCGCGGGCAAGGTCCTCAAGCTTGGTCTCACGAACCCCTTGCCCCGGAACAAGATCACCGCGTTCCTGCGGAGCGTGAAGCGCGTCGTGGTCGTCGAGGAGCTCGAGCCCTTCCTGGAGGACAGCCTGCGAGCCCTGGCCAACGAGTACGGCATCCCCGTCGAGGTGTACGGGAAGGCCCAAGGCGTCCTGCCCCGCACGGGCGAGTTCGACCCGGACGTGGTCGCGGAGGCCCTTGTCAAGCTCGGCCTCCTGGATGCCAAGACGGTCCAGCGCCTCCGGGAGTTGAAGCTCCCGAAGCTGCCCTCTCGTCCGCCCGTCCTGTGTCCGGGCTGCGGCCATCGAGGCGTCGCCTACGCCGCGCGGCAAGCGTCCCGCCGCCACGACGTCCTGTTTCCCGTGGACATCGGCTGCTACAGCCTGATCGAGTTCCCGCCCACGAACGCGGGGGACGTACTCCTGTGCATGGGCTCCTCCATCGGCATGGGCGCCGGGCTCGCGGCGACCACGGACCAGAAGGTCATCTCCTTCATCGGCGACTCCACCTTCTTCCACGCGGGCGTCCCCGCGCTCATGCACGCGGTCCACCAGAACGTGAACCTGACCGTCTGCATCCTGGACAACGGCACGACCGCGATGACGGGCCACCAGCCCCACGTGGGCATGGCGGACGGCGGCCACACGGCCGTGGACATGGAGGCCATGGTCCGCGCCTGTGGCGTGAGGAGCGTGGAGACCTTCGACGCCTACGACGTCAAGGACCTGACGAAGGCCTTCCGCCGCGCCCTGGACCGTGACGGGGTCAACGTGATCATCGCCCGCCACAGGTGCCGGCTCCTGGAGCTCCGCGACCTGAAGCATGCGGGCGCCAAGCCCATCCCCTACGTCGTCGAGGCGGAGAAGTGCACGAAGTGCGGGTTCTGCATCGACGCCTTCGCCTGTCCCGCCCTCATCCGCCTGCCGGACGAGAGCGTGATTATCGACCCGCTCCTCTGCAACGGCTGCGGCGTCTGCGCGGACGTGTGCCCGCCCAAGGCCATCGTGAAGATCCAGGAGGCGTGGGCATGAAGGGTACGAGCCTCGTGATTGGCGGTGTCGGCGGCCAGGGCGTCATCCTGACGGCCCGCATCCTGTCCGAGGCGGCCCTCGCCCACGGCCTCAAGGCCCAGATGTCCGAGGTCCACGGGATGAGCCAGCGCTACGGCTCCGTCGTCTCGACCGTGCGCTTGGGGAACGTGCAGACGCCCATGGTGAAGAAGGGCGAGGCCGATGCCATCGTGGGCTTCGAGCCCCTGGAGAGCGTCCGCCTGCTCCCGTGGGCGGCCCGCAAGACCGTCGTGGTCACAGCCATAACGCCGATCCGGCCCCTCCTCGTGGTCCTGGGCAAGGAATCCTATCCTTCCATCGCGGATCTGCACCGCCAGCTCAAGGAGCGCGTGGGTCGGGTGATCGCGATCGACGCGGACCGCATCGCCCGGTCCGTCGGGAACGAGATCGTCGCGAACAGCGTGCTGCTCGGGGCGCTCATGGGCGCGCCGGCGGTCTTCGCGGTCGGTCTGGTCGCGTT
>JBBSVS010000402.1:0-2516 GCA_038046665.1 Thermoplasmatota archaeon | reverse complement strand
GTCACGAACTGGTCCGTCCCCCAGGTGAAGAAGCTCTCCGACGTGCCAGTGGAGGAGAAGATCGAGGAGATCCTGCACATCGACCGGGAGCTCAAGGACCTGAAGTTCAAGATGCCCGCCCGGTACTTCCAGCAGTCGAACAAGCAGATCGACAAGTACTTCGTGAATTCGGAGGGCTCGAAGATCCGGTCCTTCTCCCCGCGGGTCCGGCTGTTCTACTTCCTCACCGTCGCGCACAACGGGAACGTCGAGCAGACGTACCAGAACTACGGGTGGTCCGGTGGCTGGGAGGCCCTGAACGAGCTCCAGATGCGCCGGCGGGTGATCGACGAGGCGAAGTCGATGGACAACTCCCTCGCGCACGGGAAGAAGTCCCCGGGGGGGAAGATGGACCTCGGCGTCGGACCTCAGGTCTCCGGGATCGCGGCCCACGAGTCCTGCGGCCACCCCACCGAGGCGGACCGCGTCCTCGGGCGGGAGGCGAGCCAGGCGGGCAAGTCCTTCATCTCCCCCGACGGGCTTGGCATGAAGGTCGGGTCCGAGCTCGTCAACGTCTGCGACGACCCTACGATCGAACACGCGATCGCCTACTACCTCACGGACGACGAGGGCGTGCGCGCCCGCCGACGTTATCTATACAAGGAGGGCCGCGTGAACGAGTTCCTGCAGAACCGCGAAACGGCGTCTCACTTCCAGACGCGCAGCAACGGCGCGGCTCGCGCGGTGAACTACAACGTCGAGGCGATCGTCCGCATGGCGAACACCTTCGTGGAGCCGAAGGACCACTCCCTGGAGGAACTCCTGGAGGGCGTGAAGTTCGGCGTGTACATGAAGTCCTTCATGGAATGGAACATCGACGACAAGCGCTACAACGCGAAGTACGCCGGGCGGGAGGCCTATCTCGTCGTGAACGGGGAGATCAAGCACCCCGTGCGCAACACGGTCATCGAGCTCACGACGCCGACCTTCTGGTCCGCGGTCGATGCCGTGGGCAAGGACTTCGAGTTCGAGGCGGGTTTCTGCGGAAAGTCCGACCCGGGACAGGCCCTCGACGCGAGCCTGGGCGGGCCGAGCATGCGCCTTCGCAACGTGTACCTGAGGTGATCCCATGGAAGACATCGCGGCCCGAATCGTCAAGAAGGCGCTCCATCTGGGTTGCCAGGACGCCGTGGCGGATCTCGTCGAGAACCGCTCCTACCAGATTCGATTCGCCCAGAACGAGCCCGTGATCAGCAACCGCTGGCACGAGACCTCCGCCTCCGTCTTCCTCGTCCATGACAAGCGGGTCGTCGCCACGGACATCAAAGACCTTTCCAACACGGACGAGGCCGTCGAGCGCCTCGTGAAGATCGCGAAGACGTCGCAGCCGAACAAAGACTATGCGGGGATCGCTCGAGGCCGATTCAAGTACGCCCGCGTCCGACCCGACCCGAAGATCCTCGCCCTCGAGGACGGTCGCAAGTTCGTCGAGGCCGCGATCGGCGGCGCCCTCGAGATGGGAGCCGAGGAGTGCGCGGGCTCCTTCTGGCGGTACGAGGACGAGCACTCCCTCGTCACGTCCAACGGCGCGGAAGGCCACGACCACCGGGCGAGCCTCTACCTCTCCATCCGCGCGATGACCTCGCTGGAGTCGAGCGGCCACGGCATCGCCTGCGCGACGAAGATGTCCCAGTTCGAACCGGAGAAGGCCGGCCGCAAGGCGGGGCGCATCGCCGCCCTCGCTAAGGACCCGAAGCCCGGCAAGGCAGGACGGTACACGATCGTCTTCGACCCCCTCATCTTCGGGTCCCTCACGGACAACGTCGTCGGGAGGCTCAGCGCCTACGCGGTCTTGGCGGGCCTCTCGCCCTACGGCAAGAAGATCGGGAAGCGGGTGGCCTCCGAGGCCGTGACGATCGTGGAGGACGGCTCGGGGGACTCGATCTCCCGCAGGCGCTTCGATTCGGAGGGCGTGCCGACTCGGAGGAACGTCCTCATCCAGAAGGGAGTCCTCAAGACGTATCTGCACAACACGTCCACCGCGAAGCGCTTCAAGACCCGGACGACGGGGAACGCGGGCCTCATCGCGCCGGAGCCCCACGCGGTCTTCGTCAAGCCCGGGAGTTGGAAGAAGGACGAGATCTTCTCGGAGGTCAAGGACGGCCTCTGGCTTACGAACACCTGGTACACCCGATACCAGTCCTTCGTGAACGGGGACCTGAGCACGATCCCGCGGGATGGGATTTTCCGCATCCGGAAGGGCGAGGTCGTGGAAGCCTGGAAAGACATCCGGCTCACGGACAACTTGATCCGCTTGATGAAGAACGTCGTGGCCCTCAGCGACAAGACAGAACAGATGATGTGGTGGGGCGAGGTGAGCATCCCGAACCACGTGCCCTACGCCCTCATCAAGGACGTCGGAATCACGCGGTCCGCGGAGTGAGCGAGCTCAGGCCGCCTTCGGCTGCTCGACGAGCACGGCGTTGATCACGCCGTCCTGGCCCGGTCGGGACGTGATTTTCGCGAGGCCGATCTCC
>JBBSVS010000401.1:0-2418 GCA_038046665.1 Thermoplasmatota archaeon | reverse complement strand
TCGTCACGACGGACTCCGACGGGGGCGGCAGCAGCGGCGGGGCGATCGACCACAGCGGCGTCACGAACTCGAACACGATGCGGTTCGCGCCACCCTCCGGGGCGAACACTCCCCCGCAGGTGGACCTGACGACCCCGAACGGCGGTGAGGACTGGTCCGGCGGCAGCTCCCACGCGATCCGGTGGAACATGAGCGACGCGGAGACGGCCACCACCTCCTTGAAGGTCTGGATCAACTACTCCTCGGATGGCGGCGCCACCTACGGACCCATCTCTGGGGCCCAGGGCCTCTCGGGCCTGTCCAACCCCTGCACCTTCGCGTGGACCGTCCCCGCCTCGACGACGGTGCAGGCCCGCGTGAAGGTGACGGTCCTCGACACCCAGGGCGCTCCCGCGTCCGACTCCAGCGTGGCGAACTTCGCAATCGACGCGACCGCGCCCACCGTGACGGCCCTCAGCCCGCCCGACGGTTCGACCGGCGTGAGCACGGCCACGCAGGTGAGCGTCAGCTTCTCGGAGACCATGAACAAGAGCAGCGCGGAGCAGGCCTTCTCCCTGACCCGCGTCGACACGGGTTCGCCCGTCGCCGGCACCTCCCTGTGGTCCGGCAACAACCTCCTCTTCACCCCGTCGAGCGCGTTGGCAGAAGGCGTCGTCTATCGCACGCAGGTCGCCGCCACGGCGAAGGACGCGAGCGATCCGGGAAATCCGCTCGGGACATCCTCGTCCGCAACCTTCACGACCGTCGACCTCACGCCCCCGACGATCTCCTCGGTGAGCGCAGTCCCCTCGCCCCAGCAGGCGGGTGGACGGGTGAACGTGAGCGCGGCCGTGAGCGACAACGGCGTCGTCGCGGGGGTCTGGATTGAAATCCGGGATCCTGGAAGCGCGCTGGTGGGGAACTTCACCGCGGCATACGATGCCGGCAGCGGCCGGTCCTTCTACGATGCCGCATACGCACATCCGGGGACCTACGGATTCCGCATCTCCGCCAGGGATGCCGCGGGGAACTGGAACGTCTCCGTGGGCACGTTCGCCGTCGTCGATACGGTGCCGCCGACGATTCAGCACGTCCCGGTGACCCAGGCGGTAAAGGACATGCCAATCCAGATCACCGCCGCCATCACGGACGTTGATGCCGTCATGGACGCGCGGGTAAATTATGCAGACGTGCTCGGAGCCCGCTACAACGTGAGCATGATCCTCAACGGATCCCTCTATCAATTCAGCGTCCCAGGACAGCCCCAGTTTGGCACCCTGACGTACTTCCTCTGGGCCCGCGACCCGAGCGGCAACGCCGCTCGCACGCCCTCGTACGCCGTGACGGTGGTGGGAGCGGACACGACCCCGCCCTCCATCTCCAACCTCGCCGCGGTCCCTCCGGTCCAGAATGCGACCCAGTCCGTGAACATCTCCGCGAGCGTTTCGGACAACGTCGCCGTCCAGAACGTGAACGTCCTCGTGACCGATCCCCAGGGCCAGGCCCTCGGGAACTTCAGCATGGTGCGCCTGGGAGCGACGGACACGTACTACCATGACCGGACCTACTCGGGGCTCGGGACCTACACGCTCGTCGTCTGGGCCGTGGACGGATCCAACAACGCGGCTTCCGCGGGCGAATCCTTCCGGATCGTCGATCTGGTGCCCCCCGTGTTCCAGGCCGTCTCGGTGAGCCCTTCCGTGGCGGAGGCGGGCCAGTCCATCAACATCTCCGCGAGCGTGACGGACAACGTCGCGGTCTCGGAGGTCCGTATCACCCTGCGCGGACCGACGGGCAACGTCGTCCTGGATCAGGCTCTGGCCGGGTCTTCGAGCTTCTACTGGATTAACGCGACCCCGAAGGTGCTCGGCAACCTCAGCTTCCTCCTGACCGCGATGGACGTCGCGGGCAACGTCGCCACCTACCGGGGCAACGTCTCCGTGGTCGACACCCAGCCCCCGGTCGCCGTGGCGGGGGCCGACATGACGGTGTGGATCGGCTCGAGCGTGACCTTCAACGCCTCCTCCTCCCGCGACAACTCTGGAATCGTGAACTTCACTTGGTCCTTCGTCTACAACGGCACGGATGTCCTCCTGTACGGGGCGGTGTCGAACTTCACGTTCAATACGGTGGGACGGTACAACGTCACCCTGACGGTGGTGGACGCCGCGGGCCTCGCGGGGACGTCCGTCCTGAGGGTGAGCGTGATCACGGACACGACGCCGCCTCCAGCCCCCCGCAACCTCGTGATCCTCTCAGTCGCCCCGGCCTGCCTCAAGGTGACGTGGGAACCTTCTGCGGCGTTGGATCTGGCAGGCTATCGTTTGTATCGGTGGAATCGGACGCGGGCGAGCTTCGATCTCATCGCGAACCTCCCCGCGGACGCGACCACGTACACGGACTGTGGCCTGGAGGACGACACGGTGTACAGCTACTGGG
>JBBSVS010000400.1:0-2104 GCA_038046665.1 Thermoplasmatota archaeon | reverse complement strand
GTGGGCGTTGAGCATGGTCTCGACCGTGTCGGCGATCAACTCGCGCGACGGCAGCGAGTAGAGCATGCCGCCGTGGCCCATCGCGATGCCGTCATCCACGCCGATGGTGTTGAAAATGAACGGC
Organism: Thermoplasmatota archaeon; assembly: GCA_038046665.1. Lineage (GTDB taxonomy): Archaea > Thermoplasmatota > Thermoplasmata > RBG-16-68-12 > RBG-16-68-12 > RBG-16-68-12. The sequence goes on along the minus strand of JBBSVS010000400.1, from coordinate 1,980 downwards.
ACGCCGCCAGCCGCGCGCACGAGGCGCTTGCTCGTCACGAGGAGGATCGAGAAGAGGACCTCCAGCGCGCTGAGGACGACGAAGGCGACGGCCTCCCAGTCAACGCCCGCCATGTTCCTCCCTTCCTCCGAAACCCACAGGACCCACCAGGAGCCTCACCCCGTCACCACGCGGACCGCGGCCGCCGCCACGATCGCCAGGAGGGACAGCGGGATTAGCCGCTTCCACCCGATGTTGAGAATCTGGTCGATGCGTACGCGTGGCACGGACCAGGACAACCAGATGAAGAAGACGCTGAGGAGGTAGATGCGCAGCATGAACCAAATCTCCTCGGGGATGATCGGGATGGGGACCGTCCCGAGGTAGAGGGTCGTGAAGACCGGACCGCTCCAACCCCCCAGGTACAGGATGGAGAGGAGGGCCGACCCCGCGATCATCCGCAGCCACTTGAACCCGAAGACAAGGCCGAAGCGCATGCCGCTCAATTCGGTCGTCCAACCCTCGACGAGCTCCGCCTCGGCCTCGGGCAGGTCGAAGGGGATGCGCTCCATCTCCGCGACGATCGCCACGAGGAAGACAACGAAGCCGATGACCTGCACGCTGAAGAGGTTCCACGCGGGGATGACCAGCGGGCCCAGGGTCAGGAGCGGCCGCTCCTGCTGGCTCACGACGATCTTAGGGTCCAAGGATCCCGTCGTGAAGACGAGGGCGATCACCACGAGGATGAGGGGGATCTCGTAGGCCGTGAGCATGGCCGCGGACCGCAGCCCGCCCACGAGCGAGTACTTGTTGTTCGCGGACCAGCCGGCGATGAGGATCCCCAGAGGAGCGAGCGAGAACGACGCCAAGATGAACAGGATGCCCAGGTCCAGGTTCGCGACGTAGAAACCGCTGGACCACGGCAGGGCCGCGAAGAGCATGAGCGTGGTACCGGCGATCCACGCAGGCGCGATGTTGAACATCATCGAGTCCGCCGACGCGGGCACGAGGTTCTCCTTCTGCAGGAGCTTCATCCCGTCGGCCACGTTCTGCAGGTAGCCCCAGCCCTTGTGGGTGGGCACGTCTTTCCTGCGGTTGAAGGGCCACAGGGGGAGGGACCAGATGGAGATCATGATGCCGTAGCGGTCTTGGAGGCGGCTGTAGAACTTCCGCTCCACCCACATCACCGTGAGGAGGTTGATCAGGGAGGCCCACACGACCATCACGAGGGCTATGACGAACCACGTCAGGACCGTCAGGACGGAGGAGGACGCGAGCCAGTTCGCGAGGGCGTCGAGCGGGGCATAGATCGGCGGAATGACCGTCCCGATGGCCCGGAGGATCCAGTCCACGATCCAGACAATCCAGCCGGTGAGGACGTAACACGCTCCGAACAGGCTCGGGACCAGCGGGGCGCTCACTTGTCCATCTCTCCCACACAGACGTCTATGGATCCGAGGATCGCCACGACGTCCGCGAGCTTGTTCCCGCGGAGCATGATCGGCGTGGCGGCCATCGTGCAGAAGATCGGGCTGCGGATCTTCACGCGGTACGGGCGGTCGTCCCCGTCGCCGCACACATAGAAGAGGGCCTCGCCGCGGGAGTCCTCCGTGCGCGCGTACCCCTCGCCCTCCGCCCGGCGGGGCGGCCCCCTGCGGTAGGCTCCGGACTTGGGCATCTTCTCGAAGGCCTGGAGGATGATGTTGCAGGATTCCCGCATCTCCCTGAAGCGGCAGATGAAACGCGAGTAGGAGTCGCCCGCGTTCGGGCCCTTCCAGGTCTGGACCTCGAAGTCGACGTCCTCGTAGGTCTCATAGGGGTCGAGCCGGCGCAGGTCCACGTTGACGCCGCAGGCACGCAGGTTCGGGCCGGTGACGCCCCAATTGACGGCGTCCGCGGCGGAGATCTGGCCGACGCCCACGGTCCGCATCTGGAAGACCTTGGACTCGTGAAACAGGGGCTCGTATTCCTTCTCGAGCTTCGCCAGGAAATATTCGATGC
>JBBSVS010000399.1:0-9729 GCA_038046665.1 Thermoplasmatota archaeon | reverse complement strand
GAAGCCGGCCTCGTTCCGGGCGTCCAGGCCCATGACCGTGACCTGCTGGTTGCCCTTGTTGCCCACCACGTTCCGAACGGGCATGACCTTGATCAACATCGGCGCGACGCCGTCCACGGGCGCGCCTTCCGATGTCAGGTGCGCGGCGGTCTGGTTGTACCAGGACTCCGGGAAGGAGAGGAGGATCCCGTTCGTCTCGTTCGTGACCATCTCGTCGATCGCGTCGAGCCTCTGGTAGACGTCCTGGAGGAAGATGTAGCGCAGGGTGTCACCGACGACGAGGCTCGAGGAGATGATCGCGGTGCCCACCAGGAGGCCCGCGAGGACGATCGCCACGCGCGCTTTCCGCCGCGCGATGTTCCGGCTCGCCAAGCGGGCGAGAAGAGGACGGAGGCCCAGGAGGACCAGGACCAGCGCGAGGACGCCGAGGAAGGCCGCGAGGGACCACAGGGGGAAGTCCATGGCCTCACCGCAGCCGCTGCTCCTCGACGATCTGCCCGTTCCGCATCTTCAGGATGCGGTGGGCCCGCGAGCTCACGTTGGCATCGTGCGTGACCAGGACGAGGGTCTCCTTTTGCTCTTCGTTCAGGCGGACGAGGAGGTCCATGATCTGGGTCGAGGTCTCGGAGTCCAGGTTCCCTGTGGGCTCGTCCGCCCACACGATGGCGGGGTCGTTGACGAGGGCCCGCGCGATCGCGACGCGCTGCTGCTGCCCCGCGCTGAGCTGGGACGGCCGAAGTTCCTCCCAGCCCTCCAGCTCCACGGCCTTCAGGAGGGCGAGGGCCTTCCTCCGCGCCTCCCTGGCGGGGACGCGGGCGACGAGGAGCGGGAGCTCCACGTTCTCCACCGTCGTCAGGACGGGCAAGAGGTTGTAGGACTGGAAGACGAAGCCCATGCGCTTGGATCGGTAGCGGCTCTTCGCGTCGTCGTCCATGGCCGCGAGCGAGACGCCCTCGATGAAGACGTCGCCGGACGTGAGATCGTCCAGGCCGCTGAAGCAGTTCAGGAGCGTGGTCTTGCCGCAGCCCGAGGGGCCCATGATCGCGACCATGTCGCCCCGCTCGATGGACAGGTCCACGCCCCGGAGGGCGCGCACCTGGATCGGTCCCGAGTTGTAGACCTTCTGGGCGTTCACCGCGCGGACCATCGGCACGTCGGGCATGGAGCCGGTCGCTCGACGCGAGGGACCGTATTTAGCGTTTCGTACCCACCTTGTGCCAACGGAGCATCAGGCGCGGGCCGTGGTGAGGTGGATCGTCCAGGTCTCCTCGAGACCCTGCGGTCCCATGGGGCCCGCGAGGCGCGCGGCGAGTTCCTCCTCGAAGGCCTTGCGATGATCAGGGGACATCTCGCTCAGCTCCCGCTCGTCCCAGCCCCACGCAGCCATGAAGGCGATGAGGTCCGCGACGGAGGCGAAGTGCGTCGCGTACGTCTTCGGGATGTCCCGCACGTCGACGAATCCGAAGGACTCCAGCTTCCTCGCCACGGCCTTCGGATCCTTGAGGGCCTTCGCCTCGGGGTCGTTGCGGTTCAGGGCGACGGCCTCGCGCAGCTGGGCGAGGGTCTTCGAGGGTGTTGCGGCCTTGTGCCTTTCGAGGACCTCGTAGAAGGCCTCGAAGGACGCGGAGGGTTTGGCATCCCACTCGCTGAACACGAAGAGCCCACCCGGCTTCAGGAGCCGATGCACCTCGTAGAAGGTGCGGTCGTAGCCCAGGTTCGGGATGCCCAGGTTGCTGCCCACCTTGTCGAAGCGCTGCCCGGGGTAGACGATGTTCCGCGCGTCCATCATCTCGAAGCGCACGTTCCGAATGCCGGCGTTCCCCGCGCGGAAGCTCGCCACCCCGATGGCCTCGTCCGCTAGGTCGATGGCCACGACGGTCTGCGGCGCCACGCGGGGCGCGAGGAGGCACGCCAGGAGGCCGGTGCCCGTGGCCAGATCCAGGATGAACTCGCCCGGCTTTGGGGCGAGGAGCTCGACCACGGTGCGGGCGATGGGCTCGAAGCGCGGGGCGACGACGCGATCGTAGGTCTCCGCCATGCGGCTGTACTCGTCGGCATAGAGGAGCGCGGCCTCGTTCGCGTTCAGGGGCACGGGTGCGGCGATGGACGCGGAGCGATAAAGGCTTCGCGTCCCATCCGGAAGGGTTTATCTCCCGGGCGCAGGTTGCGGCCCCGATGCCCGAGCTCGTCCCCCGCTTCCGGGAGGACCAGGTGAGGATCATCGGGTCCTTCCTCGCTCACCAGGTGGCGGCGAGCGGGCGCAAGGGCGTCGTCCTCGGGCTGAGCGGCGGGGTTGATTCCGCTCTCGTGGCGAAGCTCTGCGTCGACGCGATTGGTGCGAAGCGGGTGCTGGCCCTCGGCCTCCCGGAGGGACGAGCCGGCAAGGACCTCGAGGACGCTCGCGCCTTCGCCGAGGAGCTGGGCATCGAGTTCCGGGTCATCGACATCGCCCCGATGGTCTCCGCCTTCGACGAGCATCTGAAGGCGAAGAAGGCGGACCGGATCGCGCGCGGGAACCTGCGCGCGCGGGCGCGCATGGTCGTGCTCTACTGGGTCGCGAACACGGAGGATCGCCTCGTCATCGGGACGGGGAACAAGAGCGAGCTGCTGTGCGCCTATTTCACGCGCTACGGGGACGGCGGTGTGGACTTCCTGCCCATCGGGGACCTCTACAAGACCCAGGTCCGCGACATGGCCCGCCACCTCGGGCTTCCGAAGAAGATTATCGACAAGGTGCCCGCCGCGGGCCTTTGGCCCGGGCAGACGGACGAGGGGGAGCTCCGCATCTCCTACGATGAGCTAGACCGCATCCTCCTGGGCATCGAGCTCCAGATGGAGCCCGAAGCCATCGCGGAGAAGGCGGGTGCGCCCCTGGACCACGTGCGCCGCATCGAGGACCTCGTGGCCGCGACGGCGTACAAGCGGAAGATGCCCCTCATCCCGAAGCTAGGCGTCCGCACCCTCGGCCTCGACTGGCGGGAGTAGGTTCCTCCGCTCCTCGAAGGCCCGGAGGAAGGCGTCCCGCTCGGCCACGTCGAAGACGATCTCCGAGGCGGACAGGCCGAAGGACTGCCAGAACCGGCGTGGTTCGGACAATCGCACGACGACCAGGCCGGTGCGTCCCCCGGTCACGTAGAGGATGGGCTGCCCGAGGGGGCGGTGGACGCCCAGGACGGGCCCCCCGACTTCCGCGGGTCCGAGGTACTGGATTTCGGAGAAAGGGATGATTGCGCGGAAGTACCAGCCCTGGCGCAGGATGAGCCGCGAGCGGGTGAGCCAATGTTCCGTGAGCAGCGGAGAAGCCGCGAAGAGGAACGCGGTGATTGCCAGCACCGCCACGAGGAGGGCGACCTGCAGCAGAGGCAAGGAGGGGGAGATTGCCAGGAGGAACGCAGTGACCGCGAAGAGGACCCCGAAGTACGCGGCGCGCGTCAGGACGAGCGTGCGGCCATAGGCGAAGGTGAGCCGTTTCTCCATCGCAGCGGGTACTCGCCCCGCCGGAAATAAGGCTGATGCTCAGAGGGTGGACGCCGTCTGGATGAACTTGATTTGCTTCACGCCCTTGACGCGTCGAATCTGGCTGATGAGCTCTTTGAGACGCGGCGTTGGCCCCTCTGCGACGAAGATCTGGAGGCAATCCACTTCGTTCAGGTGGGTGTGGAGCATCGTCCGGATCTCATCGAAGCGATGCTGGAGCATCGCCAAGTCCGCCTTGTGGTTCCCTTTCTCGTAGATCACGGCCAGAATCACCGAAGCTTGGCCGCCGTCCCGGCCCCACTCGGTGACGTCGATGAACTCCCGCAAGGCCTCCCGCGCCGCCTCGCTCCGACTACGGTACTTCCTCCGTTGGACGACCTCATCGAGGCTCTTCAGGATTCCCTCGTCCAGGCTCAGGCTGACGATGGGCATCGGTTACTAAAGAAGGCCCTCGTCCTACTTGATGTTTATTAAGAACCCGCCAATTCTTAAATAACGGGGGGTGGGTGCCGCTCTCGTGGCCGCCGCCGTCTCGCTCGATTGGACCCAGCTCGCCTTCTGGGCGCTGATCACCGGCGGAACACCCCTCGTCCTCCTCGCGGTCCCCTACCTGCGGGACAAGATCTCCGACCGCACGATGCACCTCATGCTCGGGCTGAGCGCGGGCATCCTGGGCGGCCTCGCGACGATCGACATCCTGCCCGCGAGCTTTTCCACCGCCGCGGAGACGCCCGAACTGCCGCCCCAGGCGGTCCCCCTCGGCATCGCCGGGGGCTTCTTCCTCCTGTTCCTCGTGGAACGGCACCTGCTGAAGCCCGGGGAAACGGCCCATCCCCACTTCGAGAACGGGAAGCCCATCCAGTCCTTCGGCAGCCTCGCGGTCAGCGCGCTCACGGTCCACGGGACGATGGACGGGTTCGTCATCCCGCTCGGCTTCGCGATCAGCAACACCATGGGCACGATCATCGTGCTGGCCGTGGCAATCCACCAGATCCCGGACAGCTTCGCGGCCGTGACCGTGGGCATGGTCTCCGGATCCTCGAGGCGCACCGCTCTCGCCTACGTGGCGGCGACCGCGGCGGACACGCCCGTAGGCATCGTCCTGGGCGTGCTCTTCCTGAGCGTCGGAACGGCGTGGCTCCCTGTGGGGCTCGCCTTCTCCGCGGGCACCTTCCTCTTCGTATCCGCGGCGGACCTCATCCCGGAGCTCCAGCACCGCTCCCGTTCCTTCCTCGTCACCCTCTCCGTGGTCCTGGGCTTCGCGATCGTCCTCCTCCTGACGGCGCTCCCGGGCGCGTGACCTCACGTCGTGCCGCGTCAAGGTTGAACTTTCTACGCGGTCTCGATGGGGTCTATCATCTACGGGCGTGAATAAAATTCGGGACGTCGTCGGGCGACGAATGTCGCGAGCCGCCTTCGCAAACCTTTTTGATGGGTCGCCTTCATACCGCCCTCCCGCGCCCGAGAAATCCGCGTGAAAATCCCGTGGACTCTCGCTTGGGTGGCGCGGCTTCTCGCGATCAGGGGGAGCGAGCACACATGGAAGAAAGCATCTTCCGACCTTACCTCAGCGCAAAGAGCATCTTCAAGATGGACCGGGAAATCCTGCGGCCATCCTACATCCCGGAGCGGCTGCCCCACCGGGAGGCCTTCATCGACCAGCTCGCCCAGATCCTCGCGACGGCCCTGCGGGGAGAACGGCCGAGCAACATCCTCATCTTCGGGAAGACGGGCACCGGGAAGACGGCCGTGGTCAGGTACATCGAGAACGAGTTCCGCAAGGCCGACGCCGCCCACATGGTCTCCTACCTGTATCTGAACTGCGAGATCGTCGACACGCCCTACGCGGTCCTGCAGAGCATCGGGAACGCCTTCATCGAGAACTTCCACCAGCGCATCCCCTTCACGGGCCTGTCCACGGACCGGGTATACAACCTCCTCCGGGAGAAGCTGGACGAGGAGAAGCGCGTGGTGATCATCGTCCTGGACGAGATCGACAAGATCATCGCGAAGAACGGGGACGACCTCCTGTACCAGCTCCTGAAGATCAACGAGGACCTGGCGAAGGCCCGTGTCTCCCTCATCGGCATCAGCAACGACCTGAAGTTCACGGAGTTCCTCGATCCCCGGGTCAAGTCGCGCCTGGCCGACGAGAAGGTCGTCTTTCCGCCCTACAACGCAGACGAGCTGTACGACATCCTGTCCGAGCGGTCCACCCTGGCCTTCGACAACGGGACCGCGCCCGATTCCGTGCTTCACCTCATCGCCGCCCTCGCGGCCCAGGAGCACGGCGACGCGCGGCGGGCCCTAGACCTCCTGCGGGTGAGCGCCGAACTCGCGGAGCGTCAGGGAGACGAGCACATCGCGGACGAGCACGTCCAGAAGGCGAAGAACAAGGTCGAGCTCGACACGGTCCTCGAGGCGGTCAAGAGTCTGCCGACGCAGTCGAAGCTCATCCTCCTGGGCATCCTCCTGAACGAGGAGATCGGGAACACGAAGCTCACCACGGGTGAGGTCTACACCACGTACCGGGAGCTGTGCCGCAAGACGGGCGTCACGCCGCTCACCCAGCGCCGCGTGACGGACCTGATCTCCGAGCTGGATATGCTGGGCCTGGTGCACGCCCGCGTGCGCTCCTTCGGCCGCGCCGGTCGGACCAAGGAGATCCAGGCGTCCGTCCCACCCCTGGACGTGAAGAAGGTCCTGGAGAAGGACGACATCCTGGCGGAGGCCCGCGGCTACCGCCTCAAGGTCCAGACGACCCTCCTGTAGAGTCGTCCGGATCTTCGTCCTCCGCATAGTCCTTGGGAGGCTCCTTCCCGTCGGGCAGAGCCTCCTTCTTTCCGCGATGCAGACGGGGTTTGACCCAGGGCCATGCGTAGGAGGACCAGGCCCAGGCCGCGGCCTCGATGAGGAAGGGCGACGCGATGATCACGACGAGGCCGATGGCCAGGCTGTCCCAGCTGTTGCGCGGCGCCCCCGGGTCGCCCCAGGACTGGCAGCAGCCGCCGGGGGCGGGGGACAGCAGGAGCTTGATCAGGCCGAACCAGGGGATCTCCCCGCGGGCGTGGCCGATGATGTCCGACTGGATTGGGAACCAGGAGGTGTCGTAGGGAATCGAGCTGCACGGGTCCTTCACCTGGCAGCGGTGGTACGCGTTGTTGTCGCCCATCGTGATGTAGCCGGCGCCTCGCCGGTACAGGGGCTCGACCGACATCACCCGCGCGAAGTAGGACAGGTCGAAGGTGATGTTCAGGTCGCGGTTGTACCCCATCCCGCGTATCCAGACGGACGTGAGCCCATAGGGGCTGTTCGTCGGCTGACCGTTGCGGTCAGTCCCTTGCCAGTCGGAGAGGGGCAGGCCCGCGAGGTCCGGGACGTTGGCCGCGTCCGTGCCGTTCGGGATGACGTACAGGATCGCGCGGTGGATGATGGGCGTCTCTCCCGGGAGGTTGTAGATGCGGAAGATGATCACGTCCCCGTACTCCCCGTAGGTGGTGTACCCGCTCGCGCGGCCCTGGAGATACGTGACCACGTCGGTCCGCGTCGGCGCGGTCTGCACGAGCACCAGGTCGCCCGTGTCGATCACGCCCAGGTTGGAGCTCGTGTCCCCATGCTGCATGGAGGAGCTCTCGACGACCACGAGGGGCGGCCACTGCTGGGTGTAGACCCAGATCCCGCCCAGGATGACGACCATGATGATCACGGCCACGGCGATATCGCGGGCCCAGGCCTTCCACCCGCCCTTGTCCTCCTTTTCCTCCTCCTCGTCGCGGGGGAACTTCTGCTTGGGCTTCTTCCGCTTCGCCATGAGCCGCCGCCTCAAGGGAGTCTGTCGTATAAACCCGTCGTCCGGTAGACCTTCACAGATCGAAGAACGTGATTGCCTTGCGGACCGGGTACGCGACGTTGTGCACGGGGATAGGTCCCGCGCCGTCTGCGAAGGCGTCCAGCGTGCCGCCTTTCGTTCCCAAGGTGGCATAGGGAATCCCTTTGTGGATGTGCCCGTGAACCACGAGGGTGGGGCGCCTCCGGACGAGCACGGGTTCGAGTGCCTTGCAGCCGAGTTCGGGGCGCCACGCCTCCTTCTCCCCGCCCATGGTCACGTACGTGGGCGGGTAGTGGGTGAGGAGCAAGCGGACGTCATCGCCCTGAAGCAGACGGTCGAGGTCCTCCACGCGACGCTTGTATTCCCCCTCGAGGTGGGGCAGGTTCTTCCTTTGCCACCACGTGGGGCGGTCGAGGCTGCCCAGGCTGCCGACGATGCGGAGGCGCTTGCCATGGGCTTCGAAGACGGAGTCCTCGTCCTGGAGGAAGCGCACGCCGAACTTGTCCGCGTAGCGGGCGATGTAGGTCGGGAGGTCGTGGGCGTACTCGTTGTTTCCAAAGACGGCCCACAAGGGCGCGTCCACGCGCTTGCGGATCGCTTCGAGAACCGCGCCGAAGGCCTCGATGTCGTTGCGCTCCGTCGTATCGCCCGCCAGGAGGAACAGGTCCACCGGCTCGAGGCGCTCCAGGTCGTCGCGGAACGCGTCGAGGTTCTCCCTCCCATGGATGTCGCCCACCGCGGCGATGCGCATGCGCGGATGCGAAGGCGGGCGGGCGCGATAACTCTTTCCTGGTCAGAACTCCTTGATGACCGCCTGGCCCGTGGCCAGGTCCACGATGGGCATCCGCGCGGCCATGGGCTCGATGTTCCGCATCTTCTGGTAGGGCGTCTGGGCCTGCCAGGTGGACGAGTTCACAAGGACGACGCCGCGGTACGCGTCCACGCCGACGGCATGCACGTGCCCCGTTACGAAGATGTCGGGCACTTCCTCCACGATGAGGTGGTCCTCCGCCTCCGGGGCGATGGGCGTCTTCCCGCCGTAGATCGGCGCGAGGTGCCGCATCTTGAGCATCTCCTTCATCGCGTCGATGGGCCGGTGGTAGTTCATCCCCGGGATCGACGAGACGAAGTCGTCCATGGAGCGTCCGTGGTAGGCGAGGACCTTGACCCCATGAAGGCTCACGAGGCTCGGGTTGCCCGCGAAGATCAGGTTGGAGTCGAAGAGCTTCTGGATGGGCTGCGGGAGGGCGGGCTGTGGCTCGGCCGGGCGGACGGCGTCGTGATTCCCTGGGATCATGACGACGGTCACGTGGTCGGGGAGGGCCGCCATCTTCTTCGCGAGGTCTTCGTACTGACCGTAGATGTCGTCGATGGCCAGATCCTCGTCCTGCCTCGGGTACACGCCGATTCCGTCGACGACGTCTCCGCTGACCACGAGGTACCGCAGGGAGCGGGCGACCTCGTCGTCGCTCGCCATCCAGGCGGTGAGCTTGGCCCACTTCTCGTCCAGGAAGGTGTTGCTCCCGACATGGATGTCCGAGACGAAGGCCGCGCGGATATGTTCCGACGTGCCGCGGAAGGGCCGGGCCACGGGGATGTCCGGGCGCACGAGGGACTGGGCGATCACGAGGCCGCGGTCGTTGACGGTCCCGACGACGCCGAGGACCTCGTCGCTCACGCCCGTCTCGCCGGCGAGGGGCGAGTCTGCCAGGAGGAGCGCGGAGATCCGGTCCGTCTCGTCTTCGAGATCGAGAATCCTGTGCCCGTTCTTCGTCTTCCGGACGTCGGCCACCATGCCGATGAACCGCACCTCGCGCGTGGAGCGGCGCGCCTTGGCGATCTCCTGGGCCCCGCCCAGCTCCCTCCGGGAGCGCAGCATGCGGCTCAGCGTGGTGAAGCGGTGGCGGAAGTATCGCGTGAAGTCCTCCAGGGTGCCCTCGCACGTGGAGCGGCCCGTGATGTCCCGCAGGATCTTCACGTCTGGGGAATGGTCCGAGGCCCTCTCCGCGTGGCCGTGGAAGGATGCGGGGGCGAGGGCCATGGGGGCCGCCGCGGCCACCGCTGTCGCGGGGGCCGTGGGACGGGCGTGGGCCGCGGCCTTGCGGGCGAGGTCCACGGCCTGCAGGACGTCCTGGAGGGTGACGACGAGGGGCAGGTCCTGCCGGGAGGCGAGGAACCGCTCCAGGGGGACCATCGGATCTTGCTGGGCGAGGAGGTATTCGACCGCTTCGGGCTCGAGCAAGGTGCCCCTCTTGCCCACGAACGCCAAAAGCTCCTCGCGCATCCGGAGGCCATTAGGTCGCGTCGCATAAAAAACGTTCGTCGGGAACATCCGGGTCGTCACGAAAATTATAGGCGGGGCGGCGAATGACCGTGGCGTGCCGCGGGTCCGCGTCGAGACTCCGTGCCGCCCGACGGAGAGC
>JBBSVS010000398.1:0-2761 GCA_038046665.1 Thermoplasmatota archaeon | reverse complement strand
ACCATCTCGAGAAGTCCCTGGACGGGCTCACGGACGACGACTTCAGGGCGTTGAAGGCGGACCAGGTCCTCGAGCTCATCCTCCAGGAGTACCAGCAGGGTGGCTGAGATGGCGCGGGGTCTGGGGCGGGCCCTGCAGACGGTCCTCGCGCAGGAGGGCCCGGGGGAAGACCTGGAGATCGAGGGGCCCAGCCTCGCGAACGCCCGCCGCCGCGCCCTGTTCCGCTACCTGTGCATCCGGCCGTGCGCCCGCGTGGGCGAGATTGGGCGGGCCCTGGCGCTCTCCCACGCGACGGTGCGGTGGCACGAGCGGGACCTCGTCGAGAAGGGTTACCTGGAGTACGATGCGGGCCACTTCTTCCCGCGCGGACTCATCGATCCGGAAGACTCCGGCCTCTTCTCTCTCCTCAGCGCCCCGGGCCGCTCGGCGGTCCTCCTCGCCTGCTACTCCGATCCCGGCGTCTCCCTCCTCGACCTCGCGGACCGCGTGAAGCTGTCGCGGCAGAGCACGAGCAAGGTCGCATCGGAGCTCTCCGACCTGGACCTGGTGACGCTCGTCGAGGACGGCCGCTTCCGCCGCCACTATCCCACGGACCTGCTCAACCGCAAGCGCGAGGCGAACGCGCCGCGGGCGAAGGCCTTCGCGGACGCCTTCCTGCGCCGCCTGGCCGGCGAAGGCCTCTCCCCCGACCTCCTCCGCGACGAGGGTGGCACGATCCTCGTGCGCTTCGGCACGGCCTCGAAGCGGGTGGTCCTCGACCTGCCCTTGGACCCCTACGCCACCGCGTTGCGGTCCGGGCACTGAGCGAGACATGGTAACGGATTGGCTATTCGCCATGATACGCGGGATACAACCCCTTTATTAAGGGACGCCCACGGCCACTCCGAACATGGACGAGAGCTACCTCGAGTGGCTACGGTTTCTCCCCGGCTTCACCGCCGCGAAGGCCCGGAGGGTGGCGGAGCGCTTCCCCACCTTCGAGCACCTCCGCGCGGCGACCCCCGACGAGCTCGCGTCCGTGCAGGGTCTCACGTCCGCCGACGTGGAGGTCCTCCAGCGTCTTCCCCGCAGCCCCACCGGGCGCGACTCCTCTGGCCACCTCTTCCTCTGCCCCGAGTGCGGGTCCTTCGCGGGGCCGTCGGCGAAGAGTTGCCCCTTCTGCGGCGTGACCTTCGAGGAAGGGTCGGAAGAGACGCCGATCGTCGAGGGCCTCGATGAGTTCCTGGGGGGCGAGGAGTCCCCCGCGGTCCTCTGTTCCCGCTGCGGCGCCGCCATGGGGAAGGGCGCGAGGCGATGCCCCGTCTGCCGTCGCGAGTACACCGACCAGGAGCTGCGCCTGCTCCCGGGCATGGAGGCCGCCCTGGAGTCCGCGACCCGTTTCTGCCCCCACTGCGGGGCCTATCTCTTCTCCCATGAGACGGAATGCACGATCTGCGGCGTCGACACGCTGCGCGCCCCCGTGGAGGCCACGAACGGCCACAACGGGAAGGGCCTGAGCCACGGCTTCCTGAGCCGATGGCAGCGGATCGCGGAGGCCGCGCCCCAGACGGAGACGCAGCGCCTCCAGGAGGAGCTCGAGCACTACGAGAAGCTCATCGAGGCGGACCCCGCCCTGGAGAAGGCGTGGGCGAAGCACGGGCGCCTGCTGGCCCAGATGGGCCGCGCGATCGAGGCCGCGGAGTCCCTGGCGAAGGCCGCGGAACTGGACCCCGCCCGGGACGAGGGGTACCGCCTCGAGGTCCTCGACATCCTCCAGGCGAAGGGGGACATGTCCTTCCTCCCGCCCCGCTGGCGTGGGCCTGCGGCGACGGCCGCGCCACGCCAGGTGGACGGTCGGCTCGTTGAGGCGCTGGAGCACTACGACTCCCTGCTCCGCGTCGACCCGAGCTCCGTCGTCGCCTGGCGCACGAAGGGCGAGATCCTCGAGCGCCTCAGCCGGCCGGCGGAGGCTCGCGAAGCCTTCGACCGTGCGGCCTGGCTCGAGAGCCACGAGGGCCAGTCCCTCAAGTCGAGCGTTTCGGGCCTGCAGACGATCGGACCGCGTCCCTCCTTCTCGGCGGTCCGCGCGTCGGGGGCCCGCGACGGGCGCACGAACGGCAGAACGAATGGCCGGACGAATGGCCGGACGAACGGGCGCACGAACGGCAGGGTCAACGGCCTCGCGGAGGGCCGCGTGAACGGCCTCACGAACGGCGCGGCGAACGGCCTGGGCAGCTTCACCCGCGGCGAAGGCCGGACGAACGGCCTCGTGAACGGGAACGGCTTCACGAACGGCCGCCGCGGTCGCTACGCGCCCCGCCCGGTCCAGACCCAGCCCGCCTGGGCCCGTTCCCTCGTCGGGATCGCGGCCGTGGTCGCCCTCATGGTCCTCGTCCCGATCCTTGCGAGCATCCTGTCCCCCTCGCCCACCACGCCGAACGCGATCCAGATCGACCACAACTTCGGCGAGTGGTCCAAGCTTACGGCCTACGTGAACGCGCCGCCGGCGAGCTTGAACAACCCCGATATCAACCTGATCGAGGTCAAGGTCACCACGGACCCCTACAACTTCTACGTGTACGCCAGGGTCCAAGGGACGCTCTTCCAGGCACCGTGGACGAACGGAACGGAGAGCCTCCTCATTTTCGTGGACACGGACCGCCGCGAGAACACGGGCTACCCGATCGGTGGCCTCGGCGCGGACGTGCTCGGGTCCGTCAGCGGCTGGGACGGCCAGCTGCAGACGACGACGCGGTTCCGGTTCAACGGGACGCAATCCAAC
>JBBSVS010000397.1:0-1818 GCA_038046665.1 Thermoplasmatota archaeon | reverse complement strand
AAACACGCTCAATTGGCCCTCGAAGCGGAAGATGGAGCCGTAGACGTTGGGCTTCTTCAGAAGCACGCTGGCATCGTTGACCAGGTACCGCGTCGGGAAGTTGTCCGTCCCATCAATGACCACGTCGTAGTCCTTCAGGATGTCCAACGCGTTCTCCGACGTCAGGTGCGTGTCGTAGGTCTGCACGTCCACGTTCGGGTTGATGGCCTGGACGCGCTCCTTCGCGACCTCGACCTTCTTGCGCCCGATGTCCTTCGTGCCGTACATCACCTGCCGCTGCAGGTTCGTGACGTCGATCACGTCGAAGTCCACGAGGCCGAGACGGCCCACGCCCGCGGCACCGAGGTACTGGAGGAGCGGTTGCCGAGGCCCCCCGCGCCGACGATGAGGGCGGAGGACTGCTTGAGCTTCAGCTGGCCCTGCATGCCGACCTCGGGCAGGATCAGGTGACGCGAGTAGCGCTTGATCTCCGCGGGCGAGAGGGCGTCCTTGCGCTTCGCGGCGAGGAGATCCATGGTCGACAAGTTGCCTCCCGCGATGCTCGGTACGATGGACACGGTGTCCCCTTCCGTCAGGGGGGTGGATTCCTTTTGGAGGTAGCGAATGTCCTCCTCGTTCACGTAGACGTTCACGAAGTTGCGCAGCTGGCCCTGATCGTTGAAGAGATGGCGGCGCAACTGATCGTACTGGGAGACGAGGGCCCCGATCGCCTCGCGCACGTCCTTCGCCTGCACCTCGACGGAATCACGGTTCGCAGTGTACTGGCGCAGCGGAGTGGGGATGGTCACGCGGATGCTGGCTCCCATGGTGGGGTCTCCTATTACGGTGTTATATTTAGGTCTTCCGCCGGCGGGGGAGCGGATTCCGCGGGCCTATAAACCGTTTCGCCCCGTACCCATGCGAATCGGAATACCGGGGAGTCCGCGGGGAACGGAAAACCTCAAAGGTCCGGGGAGATGATACGTGGCCATGCGCTTCACGAACCGCACCCTGGCAGGACTGTGCTTTTCATCGGCTCGGCCCAGTTCGTCGTGGGTATGCTCCTCGCCGAGGCCTCGTACCCGGGGTACAGCATCGCGGACAATGCGATCAGCGACCTGGGCGTCGGCTCGACGGCGCTGTTGTTCAACGCATCCGTGTTCCTCGTCGGGGTCTTCACCATCCTGGGTGCCTACTTCCTCTATCAGGTCCACCGGAGGAAGGTGTTCACGATCCTGTTCCTCCTCGCGGGGATCGGCGCGATCGGGGTGGGCCTCTTCCCGGAGAACGTCCCGACGGCCCACGGCATATTCGCCCTCATCGCCTTCCTGTTCGGAGGGGTCGCTGCGATCGTGGCCTATCCGCTGGAGAAGGAGCCGCTCAACTACATCTCGGTCCTCCTGGGCCTCCTGGGTCTCGCGGCCCTCGGCCTCTTCGTCTCCGAGAACTTCATGGGACTCGGGTTTGGCGGCATGGAGCGGATGATCGTCTATCCCGTGCTCCTGTGGGAGGTGAGTTTCGGCGGCTACCTGATGGCGGCCCCCGATGAACCCATCCCCGCTGCGAAGGCGGCCGCCGGCGCGCCGCCCCCGTAATCTCGTGTGATCTCGCGGCGCGGGTTTGTCTCTCGCGTCGTCGGTTCGGTCGAGGGGCACGCGGGGACGCGCACGCCCTTCGTGCCGACACGCCTCCCCAGGTGATGAGTCGGACGCGGCTCAGGGCTGAATCTGTAGCTCGTCCGGACCGAACGTCGATGTGTCCCCGTCCAGGGTCCACGCGCCTAGCTCCACGGGCTTTCGGTCGAGGATGCTGAGGATGACGTAGGAGTACCAGGGCCAT
>JBBSVS010000396.1:0-1246 GCA_038046665.1 Thermoplasmatota archaeon | reverse complement strand
CACCCAGGCGAGCGAGTCGAACGCCCGCGGTTCTCTGATGGGCTCGGGGTTGCTGGACCTCCTCGAGAGTCTCTTCACGGGGACCGCCCTCGATGCGGCGAAGACCCAGCAGAAATATTGGCGGGGGGTGCTCGACGCGCTCAAGGCCCCTCCACCGACCTGCGTCCTCGTCGACGATCGCCCCGACTACCTCGGAGCCGCGGCGGCGGAAGGGATCCAGGCACTCCTCCTCGACCGGGAGGGCCTCTTCGACCAGGGGACCCTGCCGCCCTCCGTGCGCGCGACACTCCGGAATCTCGCGGGCCTGCCCCACTTCGTCGAGGTCCTCGCGGCCGGGAAGGCTTGAGAGAATACCATGGAGGCGAGTCAGACCCGTCTTGCCTCGCGTACCTCTACTTAGAGGTACGTCGAGAAGCCGCGGGCGATATCGGTCCACGGGGTCCCCCCGATAGCCTAAGGCCGAACGCGCTCGAGCTTCACGTATCGCACCTCGTCGCCAACCTCGCCGAAGAGGATCTGCTTCTTCACCCCGTGGGCGAGGCGCACCGCGCGGCTGATCTCCGGCCAGGCGCCGCGGTGGCCCTTCGGCACCACGTGGACGAGGTACTTCGCGTGGTGGGCCTCCGGATCGCCCTCATAGGCGCGGAAATGAGAGCCGTACTTGAAGCCGGTCTTCGAGATCACGCCTCGCGACGTGAGGTCCTCGTAGGCCCGCAAGCGCAGCTCGAAGTCGGGCTGGATCGCCTTCGCCTCCCTGACCAAGCGGGAGAGGCGGATGGGCCGGTCCGTCTCCGCGTTCCGGACCTCCACGAGGCCCGCCTTCAGGAGGTACGCGGTCTCGAGCAGGCTGAGCTGCAGACGCCGACCGACGAGCTTGCCGAAGTACCCCGCCTCATGGAGGAGCTTCGCCTGTGTCTCGTCGAGGACGGCGGCGCGGTCCCCTTGGTAGTCGACGACGATCTTGCCCGACACCGAGGCGGGGGGCCGGTGCCCCCGCGGCAACGCCTCCCGCACCGCGTAGTACGTCAGGTCCGATTCCTCGTCCACGAGGGCCAGGAGGAGCGACTTGCGCACGGCCGCGGCCTCCTCGGCCCGCTCCAGGAGTTCGGCCAGGTCGAATACCGCACGCTCGCTGAGGGCCCGCACCCAGTACTTGCTCGGCGTCTTCTTCGGCGCGCCGCCTCGCGGCAGGACTTGGAAGTCCACGAGCCCGTCTCGGAATTCGACCACGTACCCGCGCTGCCGC
>JBBSVS010000395.1:0-8058 GCA_038046665.1 Thermoplasmatota archaeon | reverse complement strand
TCACCGCGGAGGAGCTCATCTTCAGCGTGCCCGAGCTCCTCGACGTGGCCAACGTGAAGGCGCGCGTGATCTACAGCATCTACAGCGAGAACCTGAAGCCGGAGAACTGGCAGCACCTCGCGCGAGAGACTGCGGCGGAGCTCAACGCCGGCGCGGCGGGCGTCCTCATCCCCCACGGCACGGACACGATGCACTTCACGACCGCGGCACTCTCCTTCATGCTGAAGGACCTCACCGGTCCCGTGGCCCTTGTGGGCTCGCAGCGTTCGAGCGACCGTCCATCCTCCGACGCGGCCTCGAACCTCCTGTGCGGCGCCCGCGTGGCCACGTCGGACCTAGGCGAGGTCGTCGCGGTCATGCACGCGGAGACCTCGGACAGCTACTGCTGGATCCACCGCGGGACCAAGATGCGCAAGATGCACTCATCGCGCCGCGACGCCTTCCGCTCGATGAACGCGGAGCCCCTGGGCAAGGTCCGTCCGGAGGGGCCTGTGGAAATCACCGGCCCGGCGCTGCCGCGGTCGAAGGGGCCCGTGAGGGTGGACGACAAGCTCGACCTGGACGTGTTCCTCATCCACTTCTATCCGGGAATGCGGCCGGCGGTGCTGGAGAACTGCCTCAAGGAGGCCCACGGGATCGTCCTCGCGGGCACGGGGCTGGGCCACGTGGCCCACGACCTCATCCCGGTCGTCAAGAAGGCCGTGCGGGACGGCGTGGCGGTCGTCATGACCACTCAGACGCTCCAGGGCCGCGTCTCCATGCGCGTGTACGACACCGGGCGGGATCTGATCAAGGCCGGCACGATCAGCGGCGAGGACATGCTCCCCGAGACCGCCTACGTCAAGCTCATGTGGGTCCTCGGACACACACGCGAGCCCGAAGACGTCGCGAAGGCCATGGCCACGAACGTGGCGGGGGAGATCAACCCCCGGATCGGGCTGGACGAGTTCTCGCTCTGACCCGGGTCGTCCGTGGCACTTCGTTAAGCTTATCATCGCCGAGGGGATGACTCGACCCTGTCCGGGATGAAGATCCACGAGGTCGGGGAGGTCGGCGTCGTCATGACGGAGGCCAACGAGCCCGTCCTCTCCGGCGGCGACCAGGTCATCGGCTTCCGCGAGCTGAGGTGGGAGGTCTACAAGGGGACCTTCGTTGCGAAGCGGGTGGTCTCGGAGCAACGGCGGGGTTGGGCATGGCAGACCCGCCGCCGCATCCTCCTGCTCGACAACGAATGGCTCGACCTGCCCGGTGGGAAGAAGGGGAAGCGGTACCACGAGATCCCGTTCGAGCAGGCCCTCGAGGTCGTGCACAAGAAGCGACGCGTGCTCCTGCACACGGAAGACGCCGAGCATGGTAAGGTGACGTTCGAATTCCGGCCCTTCGGCGCCGCCTCGCGCCTCCTGGCGTGGCTCAAGAACGAGAAGGAGCACCGGGAGAAGCGGGATAAGGGCACGTTGGAATCACCGTACCGCGTCGAGGACCGCCAGGTGCAGAAACCGCGGACCTGAGGCGACAACGGGCGTTTCCCCTCCGCGCCGTTCCGATTTTGTCATGCGGGAAGGACCTCGACCGCTCCCCGTGGCGGCAATCGTACAGGTGTGTATGTATCGTCCTCATCACGTAGATAGGGCCGGACGGGTTATCCTCTTTCGACCGAGTATGACCGCACAAGAGGAGTACGAGCGCATCTGGGACATGCTCACCGAGACCCACAGGCAAGTCCACGCGGACCACAAGCCGCCCGTCGGCGACTTCAACTGTTGCGGCGAGTACGCGGTGATGATGGCCCTGCGGGCCGCTTCGACGGTGAAGCCCGACTACCCATCCTACCTGCTCCTGCGGATCGCGTCCCTCCCCGAACTGGACAGGGACTTCTACGTGAAGAACATCCTGTCCACGGACGGTGAGGCGGAGCCCGCGGGCGGAGAGCCGCAGAGGGAGTACCGCGCCGCGCGGCGGCACCACATCCTCTGGAACGAACTGAAGATCGCCGCGTCCCGCATCGAGGAACTGGAGCGGAAGATCGAGAGCCCGGGGATCCAACAGGCCGTCGGGTGATCCTCCGCCACGAAAGCCTTAATCCCGCCCCCCGGCCTATCCGCAGGCGATGGACTACCGGGCCCTCGGGCTCAAGGTGGGCCTCGAGATCCACCAGCAGCTCGCGACCCACAAGCTCTTCTGCGAATGCCCGTCCCGCCTCAGCGACGAGGAGGGTGGGATCCGCTTCGAGCGCCGCCTCCGGCCCACGCAGAGCGAACTGGGCGAGGTCGACGCCGCGGCCATCGAAGAAGCGCGCCGGCACCTGAGCTTCGTCTACGAGGCCTCGGAGAACACGTGCCTTGTCGAGGCGGACGAGGAACCGCCGCACCACCCGAACGAGGAGGCGCTGGACATCGCCCTGGAGATTTCCCTCCTCCTCGGCGCCAAGCCGGTCCGTGAAGTCGACTTCATGCGGAAGCTCGTGATCGACGGCTCGAACACGTCGGGCTTCCAGCGCTCCGCCCTCGTGGCCATGGATGGGGCCATCCAGGTGAACGGGAAGAGGATCGGCGTCCCGACGGTCCTCCTCGAGGAGGACGCGGCCCGTAAGGTCGGCGAGTCAAAGGACGAGGTCGCCTACCGGCTGGACCGCCTCGGCATCCCGCTTGTGGAGGTCGCCACCACGCCGGACATCCAGACGCCCGAGGAAGCGCGAGAGGTCGCCCTGGCCATCGGCTCTCTGCTCCGGGCCACCCGCAAGGTGATCCGCGGGATCGGCACAATCCGCGAGGACGTCAACGTCTCCGTCCGCGGCGGCGCCCGATGCGAAATCAAGGGCGTCCAGGAGCTGCGGCTCATCGAGACCTTCGTGGAGAAGGAGGCCGAACGACAGCTCATGCTCATCGGTGTCGCCAAGGAACTCCAAGAACGCGGCGCGGGGACGATACCCGAACGCGGCGTCGACCTCACGCATCGGTTCTCCGGCTCGCAGTCCAAGGTGGTCCAGTCCGCCCTGAAGAAAGGCGGCAAGGTCCTCGGATGGGCCCTCCCGAAATTCTCGGGCCTCCTGAAGGGCAAGCTGGGTCCGGAGCTCGCGGCCCACGCCCGCGTGGCCGGTGTGGGAGGTATCTTCCATTCCGACGAGCTCCCCGCCTACGGCGTGACTCAGGCGGAGGTGGACGCGGTCCGCACGGCCCTCTCCCTCGGAGACCAAGATGCCTTCGTCCTCGTGGCCGACGAGGAGGCGAAAGGCCACCACGCGATCGAAGAGATGCGGCCCCGCGCGGTGCAGGCCGTCCGAGGCGTCCCCGAACAGACGCGGGACCCCCGCCCCGACGGCACATCGGTCTACAGCCGACCGCTGCCGGGAAAGGCCCGCATGTATCCGGAGACGGACGTGCCCCCGCTGCGCATCCACGAGGCCCACCTGAAGCGGATCGCGGAGCACCTTCCCGAGCGGCCCGAGGTGACCGTCCCCCGCCTCGTGAAAGAGTACGGCATCCACGAGCAGCAAGCGCGCCAGCTCGCGCAGGAAGGGGGCGACAACATCTTCGAGTTCATCGCCCACGAGTTCGGAGAGGCGAAGCTCGTGGCCACGGTCCTCCTGTACAACTTCAGCGAGCTTCGTCGCGAGGGCCTCGACGTGGACGGAATCCCCGAGGACCATCTGCGGGAGCTCTTCTCCCTCCTGAAGGCCCAACGATTCGCGAAGGAGGCCATCCCGGACCTGCTGAGGGAGATGGCCCGCAAGGGCGTTCGCGCATCTGACGCGGCAAGGGCAATCGGCGTTCAGGGAATGGACCTTGCGGATGTCGAGAAGCTCGTGGACGAGGTCCTCGATGCCTCCGACGACGTCGTAAGGTCGAAGGGTGCGGCCGCGGAGAAGACGCTCATGGGCCGCGCCATGGAGAGACTGCGGGGCCGCGCGGACGGCAAGCTCGTGAGCGAGGTCGTGCGCTCGCGCCTCCATGCACGCCTGGAAAAGAAGAAAGAAAAGGGGAAAGAAAACTGAGATCCTTACCGAGGAAGGAGTTGTCCGTCAGAGGGCGGACGGTTAGTGCTTGCTTTTCTTGGCTTTCTTCGAGGTCTTCTTCGCCATGGTGGGGTCTAACTCCTCCTGGGGGCAGGCCCCGTTGATGTTCCACGATGTTGTGCGGTTCACGTCTTAAAGATGTGCCCGGAATTCCGGGACGCCCAGGCCACGACGAAGCGTTAAGGACGCGCACGCGTTTCCGCGACGCGGTCGTGCGCGCATGAAGGTCTTCATCTCCGTCGACATGGAAGGAATCACGGGCGTCGTGGGCGAGAAGGAGACGGACCCGGTGAACGGCGGTGACGCCTACCGCGCGAACTGCCACCGCATGACCCAGGAGGCCAACGCGGCGATCGAGGGCTGCCTCACGGCGGGCGCGAAGGAGATCCTCGTCGCGGACAGCCACTGGAACTTCGACAACCTCATCCCCGAGGAGCTCCACGAGGCCGCGACCCTGCTGCGCGGCGCGCCGCGTCCCTTCTCCATGGCCCAAGACCTGGACGGCACTTTTGATGCGATGCTGTGCGTGGGCTACCATGCCATGGCGGGCACGCCGCGGGCGATCATTGACCACACGTTCACGGGCCGCATCCGGGCCGTGGAGGTGAACGGCCGGACGATCGGGGAGACCGCGCTCAACGCGTACCTCGCGGGCCACTTCGGCGTGCCCGTGGTCCTCGTGACGGGCGACACCGCGGTCTGCGCCGAGGCCCAGGTTCTGATCAAGGGGGTGCACACGGTCGCGGTCAAGGAGGCGGTCGGCGCGAACGCGGCCAAGCATCTGCACCCAAAGCGGGCCCAGGACCTCATCCGCGCGGAGGCCGAGAAGGCGTTGCGGGACGTCGAGGCGATCGAGCCCCTCGAGGCCGCGAAGCCCGTGGCCATGGCGGTGGACTTCAAGGGCACGGAGCACGCGGACCTCGCCCAGCTCGTGCCCGGCGTCACGCGGGTCGGCGGAACGCGGATCGAATTCAGCGCGCCGGATTTCCGCGAGGCGTTCCGCGTCTTCTACGCGCTCGTCCGCGTGTTGGGCTGAGGTACGGTCGACCGGGCGGGCCTGGACAAATACATATATAACGCCCCACAGGATTCGGCGGCGGTGAGAAGGGTCTTGGCCATGGCCGCGAAGAAGGCTGCGGACAAGGGGGATGACTGGTTCTCCTCTCTGGACGCGGAACTCGAGAAGAGGACGAAGGAGATCATCGAGGACGTCGGCGAGCAGAACGTCGCCCGCCTCGAGCTGAACAAGACGCTCATCGAGGACCTCTGGAAGATCTGGAAGCGCTTCAACAAGGTCAACGTCCACTTCGCCCTCGAGCCCTCCTACAGCAACTGGGCCGTGTTCGCGGACACGTTCCCCGACGGGGAGTGGCACTGGCGGCCCGGATTCAACCCCGCCGCGGTGCAGACGATCCAGCTCCTCGACCGCACGATGGAGCAGGGCCGCGTCGGCGACGCGCTGAAGATCAACTACGTCGAGGTCGACGGGAAGACGCATCTGCGCATGACCTTCGAGTACTGCGAGGGGGAGCACTACTACAAGTACAGCGGGTGGAAGCGGATCTGGACGATCCACACCCTCTACGACGTGAACATCGACCGCGTGAACCTCGACGACGTCCACCGTATCCTGGCGGACCTCGTCAAGACCTGGTACGAGAGCCACCTGCGGCGGAACCGGGACCTCCTGGTCAAGTACCTCAAGCAGACCTACGAGAAGTGCGAGACGTTCAACCAGTAGGCTGCGGCAGGCGGAAACAGAATCGCTCGTGATAGCGAGCGGAAAGGCTATATGTGCCGCGGAGGACGCATCGGTCCTCCGTGGACGACCTGCTGCCCACCGCCCTCCTTTTCCTCTTCCTCGGAACGTTCCTGTACACCTGGCTCGACTGGAAGATGCGGGCACGGAAGCTCGGCGGCCTCATGGGACCGAGCTGGGACTGTCCCGCCTGCGGCGTCGTCAACGAGGCGGCCATGTCCGTCTGCTGGTCCTGCCACGCGGCGATCAAGGGCCGCGGCCTCTTCCCGGAGCTCGGACCGGCGTCCGCCGAGACGTGGAAGTGCGGCCGCTGCGGCGCCTGGAACGGGACCGCGCGGCGGTCGTGCTGGTCCTGCGCCAACGCACCGGCGAAGCAACCCAAGCGCCACACGTGATTCCGATTTCTGCTCACGCGGGGCCGCCCGGCGTCTCCACTTTTAGGAAACTGCGGATCTCCCCCACGGGCTGGAAGCCCAGGGTCTTGTACATGATCTGGGGCGAACCCACGAGGGGCGTCATGAGGAGCGTCCACTCGCATCCCAGGTTGACGGCCCTCTTGCACGCGTCGAAGATCATCGTCCGGCCGACGCCTTTCATGCGGAAGCGGGGAAGGGCGGCCACATCCTCGACGAGGGCGGACGTCCCGCGGGCCCATAGGGCGAAGGTGCCCGCGGGCTCCCCGCCCAGGTAGGAGACGAAGGCCTTCTGCCCCACCGCGGCGGCCCGCTCCCGGTCCAGCTCGTACACCTGGCGGGCCTCGTCGGGCGTCCAACCCATCTCCTCGCGGGTCGCGAGCCAGACCTTCCGGAAATCCGTCTCGGGTGCGCCCGTCCCGACCTCCCGCACCTCGAGGTCCGGGTTCGTGATGCAGGCCGGGATCCCGAGCCGGGCCATCGCGACGACGGCGTCGGGCAGGAATCCGAAGCGGGCGAGGGCTTCCTGCTCCCCGAAGGCCGCTTGGGCTGCGTCGAAGACGAGGTAGCGGTGCCGGACCGCGGTACCCGCGAAGACGCGGTCCA
This sequence comes from Thermoplasmatota archaeon, assembly GCA_038046665.1. Classification (GTDB taxonomy): domain Archaea; phylum Thermoplasmatota; class Thermoplasmata; order RBG-16-68-12; family RBG-16-68-12; genus RBG-16-68-12. The sequence goes on along the minus strand of JBBSVS010000395.1, from coordinate 1,268 downwards.
GGTCCGCGAGGACCTCTTCGATCCCGTCCTCCGGCACGCGCTCGACCCACGCCATGTTCGCCATCAAGACGAGGGGGTAGCGGTCGTTCCGCAGGAGCGCGCCGTAGGGCCTCCGCTCGACTTTGCACCCGGTCTCGGTCCACGTATGCTCGAAGGCGAGGGCCGCGTGGAGGAGGTCGGAGAGTTCCACGCGAGGCCCATGTCCGGAGGCGTGATGAAGTTTTGCGGGAGCCCGACCGGACGTTCAATCTGCGAGCGCAGGCGCCCTACAAAGATCCCCAGAACAGGTCCGACAGGACCTCCGCCACGATGAGGGCAATCATCGCCAAGGCCCGGAAGCCCACGGCGCGGTCCAACCCGAGGATGCGTCGCCGCTCGGACGGCTGCACGGACCGCGCCTAGGGTGGCCTCATTCATATCCCTTCGTCGCGCCCAGGAACGGTACTTTCACCCACCCCGCCGAACCCCTTTATACCGCGGGCTCCTACCCATGCTCGAGGCGAGAAATCGACACGCCTCAGGAACGTGACTTCTGTGAAGGAGGAACTCGCGCCCCATGTGCATGACATCACCCGGGCGCTTGGGAACAAGGTGAGTGAGCAAGAGATCGAGCGGGAGCTGTCGAGCTACCTGAACGTGTACCGCGTCTCGCTGGATACGGCGAAGCGGTCGATCGTCAAGAAGCACGGCGGGAATCCGGCGAGCCTGGCGGTCGGTGTGAGCAGGACCCTGCGGGAGCTGATCCCCGGGGAGCAGAGCGTGAACCTGCTCGCGCGGATCGTCAGCGTGAACGAGAAGGACGTCACCCCGGAAGGCCAGGGGACAAAGCGCATCCTGTACGGCATCCTCGGGGACCCGACCGCAACGATCCCCTTCACCGCGTGGGAGCCCCTGAACGCGCCCCTCGCGAGGGGGGACGTCGTGCGGGTGCAGAACGCGTACACGAAGGAGTACCGCGGCCAGGTCCAGCTGAACTTCGGGGTCCGCACGGTCGTCTCGAAAGAGGCGCCGGACGCTTTGCCGGAATACAAGCCGGGCGCGGGGGTCGGAGCGGCGTACGTCGGGAAGCCGACGCCCGTCCGCGTCGTCGACCTGCGGGAGGGCGCCTCGAACATCGCCGTCACCGCGCGCATCCTGTCCGTCGAGAGGCGGGAGGTCGAGGTCGAGGGCACGCCGAAGACCGTTTTCTCCGGCGTCCTCGCGGACGAGACGGGCAAGTCCCAACTCAGCGCGTGGAAAGACTTCGACCTGAAGGAGGGCGAGGTCCT
>JBBSVS010000394.1:0-4577 GCA_038046665.1 Thermoplasmatota archaeon | reverse complement strand
CATCGCGACGCCGCCGCCCTTCATGATCGTCATGAGGTCGGCGTAGTCCAGGTTCACGAGCCCGGGCTTCGTGATAATCTCCGTCATGCCCTTGATGGACTGCATGAGGATCTCGTCGGCCACCTTGAAGGCGGCGTTGATGGGCAGGCGCGGCACGAGTTCGAGGAGCTTGTCGTTGAAGATCACGATCGTCGTGTCGCAGAACTTGCGGAGCTTGTCCAGGCCCGCCTCCGCGTTCTCCATGCGGATACGGCCCTCGGACTTGAAGGGCATCGTGACGACGCCCATGGTCAGGGCGCCCTCTTCCTTCGCCACATGGGCCACGTAATACGCGGAGCCCGTCCCGGTCCCGCCGCCCATGCCCGCGGTGATGAACACGACGTGGGAGCCCCGGATGAATTCCCGGATCTCCTCCTCGTTCTCGTGGGCGGCCTGCTCGCCGACCTCAGGGAGGGCGCCTGCGCCGAGGCCCTTCGTGAGGCGCTTCCCGATGAGGATCTTCTTGGGCGCGTGCACCGAAAGCAGGTGCTTCGCATCCGTGTTGATTGCGCACAGCTGCGCGCCGGTGATCCCGGCCTCGCTGCAGCGGTCAATCGTGTTCGAGCCACCGCCGCCGCAGCCGACGATCTTGATCGAGACGTTGATCGATTGGACGATCTTCTCGATTTCCTCGTCGTCCTGGTTCTTCGACTTGGGCGTGCCCGCCTTCGCGGCCGCGGCCTTCTCCTTCTCTTCCTGCTCTTGGGCCTCTTGGTGCCGAGCTAGGGCCTCGTTAAGAAGCGACTTCATCGAACCATCCCATCCCGGAAGATTCTGACTATCCGGCCGAATCGGGGTGATGGTATTTAAAACTAGTCATACATTTGTCAGACAAAACCCCTTGACAATATCCGCCATCGGGCTGTCACGCCGGATCGGGCTCAGCCGCCCGAGAGGGACCGCACGGGCCCGGTCTGCACGCCGACGCCCGCATTCGTGATATCGAACGGATACACGAAGTCGTCGTGGCTCGAGCCCTTGTACTTCTCCACGGAGACGAAACGGCGGATCCCGCTCTCGTCCCGGAGCTTGTGGAGGCGGATCTCGCCCCGGGCCAGGAAGGCCTCCGGTGGGACCTCTCCTTCCTCGGGCAGCTCCACGGTGAGGAGCGACGTCACCTTGGATTCCGCGAGGAACCGCATGAAGGACTGCGTGGTCAAGGTCTCCTCGAACTCGCGCATGCAGAAGTAGCGGAGGGCGGTCATGGAATCGATGACGACACGCTGATACTGCCTTTTGATGAACTGGTTCTTCAGGAGCTGCTGCAGGGAATGGACCGTGACCTCGCGGCTCTCGAAGTCCGGGGTCTTGCGGATGCGGTCCTCCAAGTCGCGGAACCGCTCCGGCTCGGTCTCCGTGGAGATCTCCAGGATGGGCGTGGGCTCGAAGCGTCGGATGTCCGAGTTCGCGTCGAGGACCTCCAGGTCGTCCAGGTTCCAGCGGAAGGGACGCATGTTGGCCTTGAGCTCGTTCGGCGGTTCCTCCAGGGCGACGAAGAGGCACCGCTCGCCGCCTTCGAGGCCTTCGCGAAGGAACTGGACGGAGAGGATCGTCTTCCCCGAGCCCGGCGGGCCGGAGACGATGTAGGGCCGCCCGGGCACGAGCCCGCCGTGGAGCATCTTGTCCAAGCCCGCGATCCCCGTGCGTATCTTCCCGACCCCGTTCACGCCTTCGCCTCCTTGGGCGGCGGGGGAACCGTGGACGCCGGAGGCGGCGGCACCTCGCCGAGACGTTGCTCGAGCTGAGACTGGCATGCGAGGGCCTGCTTCAGCGCCTTCTGGTAGTTCTTGCGCTGGAAGTGGAACATCGCGCGCGAGAGGGCCACCTCGATGTCCCGCACCTGGATCTGGCGGTGCTGGGCCTCCTCGATCTTCCGCAAGGAGGACTCGATGAGGTTCGAGATCTCGTCGATGATGCGGACCTCGAGGAGAGATTCCCCAGACTTCGCGCGAACGCCGTTCGGAGCGGAGAGGGGCGCGTCCGCGAAGACGACCATCCCGGCATCCCCGATCGTGACCGGCCGCAGATGGTCGTCGAACGCACTCCCGCGGAACTTTTCGATGGACACCGCCCTGCGCATCTGGGTACCGTCCAGCCATTTGTGGAAGCGGATCTCGCCGCGGCTCAGGAAGAACTCGGTCTCGATCGTCGACCAGTTCAGGTGCTCCGAGACGATGATCGTCGTCGCCTCGAGTTCCGCAAGGAAGCGCATGAAGGACTGGATCAGGATGCGGCTGTCCTCGCCCTGCATGGAGAACATCTTCAGGGCGGTCATGGAATCGATGACGATGCGCTTGTAGCGGACCTTCGTCCGCTCGAGGTGTTGCGCGAACTCCTGCTTGATCATCTTCTGCACGCTGTGCACGGTGACCTCGAGGGCCCGGATCTGGGAGGACTGGCGGATGTCGCCCACGTTCTCCATGTCCCGCACCTCGAGGGACGTACCGACGTCGATCACGGATCGGGAACGCTTGTGGGCGCGCACGTCCGGCGTGGCGTCGAGGATCTTGAGGCGGTCCAGGTTGAACCCGAACTGCGCCATGTTCGCCTTCACCTCGCTCGGTGGTTCGTCCACGGTCACGAGGAGACACGGCTCGTTGCGCTTGAGCCCCTCAAGGAGGAAGTGCAGGGCGAGGATCGTCTTGCCGCTGCCCGTCGGGCCCGAGATCACGTAGGGCCGCGCCGGAACCAATCCACCGCTCAGCATCGCGTCGAGGCCTTCGACGCCCATCTTCACTCGTTCCATAGGGGCAGGGCTCGCTGGCACCGTGCCCACGAGGGGATTCCACGATAAACGTTGCGACGTGAGAATCAATGGAAAAGCTCGCCCCCATGGAGGGACCGTGACAAGGAAAGTCGCGCCCTCCCCGAGGGAGGCCGTAGCGGGGGATGGACTTCCAGGGACCGAGGACCGTCCTCGGTCCCGTTTGAACCATCGATCTCCGGGTGTCTCACCGGGGACCTGGGAGTCCCGAGCTATGAGCCCGACGGGATATCCTGGCTACCCCACCCCGCTCTGTGCGAACGCGGCGCGTCCGCCCGCGGAGGGCGTTCGTCGAGAGGATTGGAGCCTTGCGTTTAAACCTATCGAGCGGAACGTCAGAAGAACTTGCGGAAGCGAGCGAGGTCCTCGAGGCTCCCCTTGAGTTTGACCTTGCCCATCGCGTAGGCCTTGAAGGGGCCCATCTCCCGGAGGATGAGGGCCCGCAGCGTCTCCTTGTCCGTGATGATTGTGATGTCCGCGTTGGGCACGCCGCCGTCGATGAGCCTGGCGACATGCTGGTCCTTCAGGACGAAGTGCCACTTCGTTCCGTCCTTGAGTTCGATGAGGACGGTCTTGGTCATGTCCCCGATCTCGTCGTGCCGGGAGGGATCGGAGTCCACCTTCTCGTTGAATTTGGCGATGAGCCCTTCCAGCAGATCTCTCATGCTTTCCCGCTACCGAAATCGTCGAGTTTCCGGTTCCGGGACTCGGCGAGCAGGCGCCGGGCCGTGTCCCATGTGGTCCGGGTATGCGGCGGCAGACACCCCTTCTCCTTTATCCACTTTTCCAGGAAGGCGATCGTGTCCGGGTCGGACGGATAGCCGGAGCCCGCGTGCTGTCCGAGCTCCTCCTCGATCTTCCTCATCTCCGCGTCTCGGCGGACCTTCGCGAGAATCGAGGCCGCGCTGACCACGGGGAAGAGGTCGTCGGCCTCGTGCTGGGACACGATCTCCACCTCGAAGGACAAGTGCTTCTGGACCGCGCGCTTGAACTCGATCTCGTCCACGTCGACCGCGTCGACGTAGGCGGTGTCCGGGTGGAGGGTCTCGATGATCTGGGCGAAGAGCCTCGCCTCGAAGTCGTTGAGGGTCATCTCCGCGCGCATCACGTCGATCTCCTTGGCAGGGATGACAAGGACGTGGTACCTGGAGACCTTCTCGATTTGCGGGGCGAGGAGCTCGCGCCGCTCCGGGGAGAGCTTCTTCGAGTCTCGGACGTTCAGGTGGCGTAGCGGCACATCCGATTCCACGGAAACGCCCGCGACCACGAGCGGACCCAGGACGGGTCCGCGCCCCGCCTCATCGACGCCGCAAATCACGGTTCAGGCCCCGAGCAGCTCGTGCGCGGTCTCCTGGGCGCGCGCGATGACCTCCGCTTCGTCGACGGTCCGCACCACTCCCCCATCCATGAGGACCACGCCATCGACGATCGTCGCGGTGACATCGCTTCCTCGACAGCTGTAGACAAGGTGGCTGATGGCGTTTGCGGGATAAAAAGGCGTGGTGTGCGCGCGGCGCAGGGAGACGACTGCGAGGTCTGCGCGCTTGCCAATCTCGATCGATCCGATCTCCTTCTCCATGCCTAGCGCCCGTGCCGCGTCGATCGTCGCGAGATCGAGGGCCTTTTGCGCCGGGAGGACGCGCGCGTCCCACCGGGACGCCTTCTGCAGGAGGGACGCGGTCTTCATCTCCGCGAACAAATCCATGCCGTTGTTCGACACCGGGGAGTCCGTCCCGAGGGCCACGGTCACGCCTTCCCGGAACATCTCAGGGAG
>JBBSVS010000393.1:0-1381 GCA_038046665.1 Thermoplasmatota archaeon | reverse complement strand
GCGGGACCTTCTTCTCGTGGATGAGCATCACGCCCGCGCTTGCGACCGCTGCTGTCAGCAAGCGTTCGGCCGTGGTCCCCCGCCGCCGGTTCGCCTCCCGGTGGTCGAGGATGATGGAGCCTCGCACGATCCCTCGGGTGCCGTCGGGCCTCGTGCCCCTCGCCTCCACGACGATGGCCATGGTCCCCGTCAAGGGACCGATCAGCGTCGAGGGCTCGGGGAACGTCGCGAGGAACGCGTCGCGGAAGAGGCCCCGGCTCACTCCGATCTTGACCTTCTTGTCTGGAGCGAGGAGGCCGAGGGCGTCGAGGGCGAGGACCGAGCGCACGAGCTCCGGGTTGATGTCGTGCTTGTAGCACACGCGGGCGACGGGCTTCCCCAGGCGCAGGGGCAGCGTGATGACCTCCTCGTGGTAGAACAGGTACACGTGCCGTTTCCCGACGGGCTCCGGGAACGCATAGTCCTCCTCCTCGCCCACGAAGGGTCGCGCCACGAGCTGGCCGCTCTCCCACACCGTGGGCGGGGAGACCGCGTCCCGCAGGAAGATCTCCCGGGAATAGAGGGGATAGCCCTGCGTCTCGCCTCCTCCGGAGGCGCCCTTGAGGACCCGGATCTCATCCACCGTCTTCAGTCGGTCGGCCGCCGCGCGAGCCATGATGTTGGAAAGGCCCGGATCGGAGCCCATGGACACGATCGCGGTGCAGCCGCGGGCCTTCCAGGCGTCGTCCAGGAGGAGCTGATGCAGGACGCCGGGCTTCTCCCCGGGAGCCACAGGACTCAGGCCTGCGCCGTCGACGTAGCCGCAGCCCGCGTCGAGGCACGCGGCCATGACCGCCAGGTTGTTCTCCGGCAGGGTCGCGTTCACTGCAACGTCGACGCCGGAGAGGATGGGTCGCAGGGTTTCCTTCCGGCCCACGTCCGCCTGCAGCGGCGTGATCGCGGCCGAGCGCCCGATAGACTTCAGCGCCCTGGAGCGGTCGCCCTTCTTGTCGACGAGGACGAGTTCCGTGACGCGGCGGTCCGCCGCCAGTTCGAGCGCGAGGATCCGGCCGAGGCCACCAATCCCGAGGAGGGCGACCTTCACGATTGGATCGATGCGGCCTGGGGATGCTTCAATCTTTCCTCGCAAATGTCCACTCGCGCGAGCGACCGTTTCGCATACGACGCAGACCTCGCCAGGACTTCGTGTGGTTCCTTCGCGCGGGAATGACGGCGCAAGGCACAAATAGAATCGAGGCGCGTGGAATCGGCCTAATCCTACCCCACCGGTAGCTCAGCCACCCCCAGGCAGAGTCCGCACCATGGCCGGCGAAACCCTCATCCCCACGCGGGAGGGCGGCGGGCGCGTGGAGACCATTGTGTACGACATGGCACGGCTTGC
>JBBSVS010000392.1:0-4332 GCA_038046665.1 Thermoplasmatota archaeon | reverse complement strand
CCGGTACGCGGGCGAATGGGTGGACCTGCCCCTGCGCACCCGACGGCTTCGACGCCCACGGCTCCTCATCGTGTGGGACGTGAGCGGATCGATGGAGGAGCGCCACGGGGAGGACCTCGGGCTGGTCTACGCCTTGCAGAGGATGAGCCGCACGAGCCGCACGTTCGCCTTCGGTACGGACCTCTATGAGATCACGCCCTATCTGCGGGCGCAGCCCTATCCCACCGTCGTCGCGCGGATGTCCTCCCTCTTCACCTCCTGGGGCGGCGGCACGCGGATCGGCGAATCGCTCGCGAAGCTCAACCAGGAATGCGCGTCGTGGATCGACCGTCATACCGTGGTCCTGATCCTGAGCGACGGCTGGGACGTGGGGAACCTGGACCTGCTGCGGCGGGAGATGACCCGCCTGCGGCGGCGGTGCGGTCTCCTCCTGTGGCTCGACCCGAACGCGGCGGATTCGGATTTCCGTCCCGAGGTCGCGGGATTGCGGGCGGCGTTGCCCTACGTCGACCTGCTCCTGTCCACGGAGGTCCTGTCGAGCGCACGCACGTTCCGACGAGAACTCGGCCCCTCGCTGACGTCCCTCGCCTAGCGGCCCTTCCCGACCTTCCGGTGGACCACCCGCCACACTTTCTCCGGGGTGACGGGCATTTCGATGTCCGTGACCCCGTAGGGCGCGAGGGCGTCCACGACCGCGTTCACGTAGGCCTGGGCCGACGCGATTGTGCCGGTCTCGCCGATCCCCTTCACCCCGATGGGATTGTGCGGCGACGGCGTGACCGTCGAATCAGTCTCGATCGTCGGCGCCTCGAGGGAGCTGGGCACGAGGTACTCCAGGAAGTTGTTCGTGAGCAGGTTCCCGTCCTCGTCGTAGACGGCCTTCTCGAGCATGGCCTGGGCGAGTCCCTGGAGCACGCCGCCGTGCACCTGGCCCTCGACGATCATCGGGTTGATCTGCGGGCCGCAGTCGTCCACGGCCACGTACCGCCGGATCGCGACCTGCCCGGTCTCCTTGTCCACGTCGACGACGCAGATGTGCGTCCCGAAGGGGAACACGAAGTTGGCCGGGTCATAGAAGGTCGTGGAATCGAGCACGGGCTCCATGCCCTGGGGCAGGTTCCCGCCCATGTACGCGGCCCACGCGATTTCCTGGATCGTCTTCGCCTTCCCGGGGGAGCCCTTCACCGTGAATTTCCCGTTCTCAAATTCGAGGTCCTCCTCGCGCGCCTCGAGCAGGTGGGCCGCAATCTTGCGGGCCTTGTCGCGCACCTTGCGAGCCGAGAGGGCGATGGACCCTCCTTCCACGGGCGTCGTGCGGCTGCCGTACGAGCCCATGCCCATCGGCGTCGTCTTAGTGTCGCCATGGACGACGTCGATGTCGTCGATCGGGATGCCGAGCTCCTGGGAGATGATTTGGGCGAAGGTGGTCTCCTCGCCCTGCCCGTGCGGGTGCCCGCCGGAGTACGCGGTCACCTTCCCGGTCGGATGGACACGGATTACCGAGGAACCCCAGAGCCCGCCCGCGAAGCCGGTCGAGTTCACGACGTTCGAGGGCCCGAGGCCGCAAATCTCCACGTAGGAGGAGATCCCGATCCCCATGAGACCGCCCTCTTTCCGGGCTTTCGCCTGTTCCTCGCGCAACCTCCGGTACCCGACGGCGTCCAATGCCTTGTCAAGCGCGGGCTCGTAGTTCCCGCTGTCGTAGGTGAGGCCGAGCGCAATCTGGTACGGGAACTTCTCCTTCGGGATGAAGTTCTTCCGCCGAACCTCCGCGGGGTCCAGGTTCAGCTTCCGGGCGAGGATGTCGACCATCCGCTCGATCAGGTAGAGGGCCTCCGGACGGCCGGCCCCGCGGTACGTGTCCGTCGGAGCGGTGTTGGTGAACACGCCCGTGACCTCGACCTTCGCGGCCTTGAGGGCATAGCATCCGCCGACCATGAACCCGAAGAGAATCGTCGGGACGCCGGGGCCTGCCGTCGACAGGTACGCGCCCATGTTCACGATCGTTTTGACCTTAATCCCCAGGATTGTGCCGTCCTTTTTCGCCGCGAGCTCGACGTACTGCACGTGAGCCCGCCCGTGGACGGTCACCAGGAAGTTTTCCGTGCGGTCCTCAACCCACTTCACGGGCCGCCCGAGGCGCATCGCGAGGTGGCTCACGACGGCTTCCCACGGGTAGCAGGGGAGCTTGCTCCCGAACCCCCCACCCACGTCCGGCGCAATCACATGGCTCCGATGCTCCGGAAGGTTCAGGATGAGAGACAGCAGGAGCCGATGAATGTGCGGGTTCTGGGAGGTCACATGGAGGGTGAGTTCCTTCGTCCCCGGATCGTACTGGGCGACCGCGGCTCGGGGCTCCATCGCCGCAGGCTGGAGGCGCTGGTTCACGAACCGGTGGGTGAGTACGACGTCCGCCTGCTTGAAGACGCTGTCGACGTCGCCGCCTGCAATGTTCCACTGGAAGGCCACGTTCCCCGGCGCTTCGACATGGAGCTGCGGGGCTCCGCTCTTGATCGCGTCCTCCTGGTCCACGACCACGGGGAGCGGATCGTAATCGACGTCGACGAGCTCGGCGGCATCCTCCGCGATGCGCGGGTCCTCTGCCACGACGACGGCCACTCCTTCCCCCTGATAACGGATGACGTCCTTCGCCAAGGGCGGATATGGGACCGTCTTGATGTTCGCATTGGTGACGGGCCAAGCCGTGGGGATGTTGCCTACCTCGCCCTTGAGGTCCGCCGCGGTGAAGACGCCGACCACGCCGGGCACGCGCAAGGCCCTCGTGGTGTCAATCCTTCGGATCCGAGCCGACGCGTACGGGCTGCGCACGAACCGCGCGAACACGGTCCCTGGCGGAAGTAGGTCCGCGACGTAATTGCCGCGGCCGGTCAGGAACCGCTCGTCCTCCTTGCGCGGGATGCGCGCGCCAAAGACTTTCGAGGCCTGAGCCATGGCCTCACTCCCCTCCGTCCGCAGCGCCCGCGGCCGCGGCCACGGATTTCACGATGTTCTGGTAGCCCGTGCACCGGCAGAGGTTGCCCGAGATCGCGACCCGGATCTGTTCCTCCGTCGGGTTCGGGTTCTTTCCGAGGAACTCGTAGGCCGCCAGGACCACGCCCGGCGTGCAGAACCCGCACTGGAGGCCGTGATTGTCCTTGAAGGCTTGCTGGAGCGGGTGCATGCGTCCGTGGGACGCGAGGCCTTCGATCGTCATGATCTCCGAGCCGTCGGCCTGGACGGCGAACATCGTGCAGGACTTGATCGCGTGGCCGTCCACGAGGACCGTGCACGCGCCGCAGTGGCTCGTGTCGCACCCCACGTGGGTGCCCGTGAGGCGCAGTTCGTCCCGGAGGAAGTCTACCAAGAGGACCCTAGGCTCGACGGCCCGCTCGACCTGCGTCCCGTTCACCGTGAGGGCCACGCGGTGGCCGCCGTTCTCCTTCGCCCGCGCCTTGGTTCCTCTCCCGCGTCCCTTCGTCCGCGCCTTCTTGGCCATCGACTCACCTCCCTGCACGCTGGACGGCGGTCTCGAGCGCCCTTCGCGCGAAGACCTCGACCATCGCCCGCTTGTACTCCTCGCTCCCCCTGAGGTCCGACGTGGGCTTGGACTCCTCCGCCGCGAGTTTCGCCGCGCGGCCGAGATTGTCCGTGGTGGCGACCTTGCCCGTGAGGAACTCCTCCGCGCGCTTCGCGCGCACCGGCGTGGGGCCGACCGCGCCCATCCCGATGCGCACGCTTTCGACCGCGCCTTTCGTGTCGAGCTTCAGCTGCGCGCCCACCGCGACCGTGGCGAAGTCCCCGGTCTTCCGCTTGAGCTTCTTGTACGCCCCGCCGCTCCGAGGACCCGGCTTGGGGATGCGAATCTCCGTGAGGACCTCCACGGGTTTCAGGGCCGTCGTGAAGGTGTCTGTGAAGAACTCGTCGATGGACAGGGTGCGCTTGCCCTTCGGCCCCGTGGCAACGAGCTTCGCGTCGAAGGCGAGGAGCGCCGCGCCCCAGTCCCCCGCCGGGTCGGCATGGGCCAGGGCCCCGCCAATCGTCCCTGCGTTCCGGACCTCCGGGTCTCCCAGGACGGCCGCGGTGTCCGCGAGGAGCGGATAGCGGGTCTGGATGAGCTTGGACTCCTCGAGCTCCCGGTGCCGCGTCATCGCGCCGATGCGCAACGTGTTGCCGTCCTCCTTGAGCAACGACAGCCCTGGGATCCTCCCGATGTCGATGAGGACCTCCGGTGAGGCCAAGCGGAGCTTCATCACGGGGATGAGACTCTGCCCGCCCGCGAGCACCTTGGCCCGTTCGCCATGTTTGCGAAGAAGATCGACCGCCTGGGACACC
>JBBSVS010000391.1:0-1736 GCA_038046665.1 Thermoplasmatota archaeon | reverse complement strand
GATATTACTTCAGCTATCTCTCTCGAGGCTTATGACGGACGACTTGATCCCTTTCTCGAAAGCATTCATTGAGCAAAAAAGCGGCCTCGTACGGCGCGGCGGCGTCGGCCCGGGCCTCCAGCGCCGCGGTGATGCGCCGGATCAGGAAGGCCTTGTTCGGGCAGCGCGTGGCCTCCCCGAGGACCTCCGCGAAGCGGGCCTGCAGCTCGGGCAGGCGCAGGGTGTCGAGGGACTCGATCTGGTTGCGGATGGCGTCGTTCATGGTCGTTCTCCTGTGCGTGGGTCGCGGGACCCCGCCGGACCACCCGGCGAGGTCGGGCGGCCGTCGGTTCAGCCGTTGGTCCGGAGGTCCTTGAAGGTGTCGAGGTCGGTCACCCGCGGGTCCGACGACACGAAGCTGAAGCGGCCCTCGCTCTCCAGCCAGGGCACGACCTCGACGCGGTCGTCGGCATCCACGCCGCCGAGGCACTCGACCTCGTCGTCGGTCGTGGCGACCCCGAAGCCGTCGTCCGGGTCGTGGTCGGGGGCGGCCGCACCCTTGAAGACGGCCAGCACCTTGATCTGGTGGCCGCGCAGGTAGCGGTGCTCGTCGCCGTGGTAGGTGGTGATCGTGCCGATGATCTTCTTCGCCATGTCGTCCTCCGTTCCGCGCCCGGGCCCGTCCCAAGCGTGAGGACATACAGGCGTTGTTCTGCGGGCAGCTCAAGCTCTTCCTCGGATGGAATCCGAAGAAAAATCATGCGGTTGAGACGGACGCGGGGGCGGGACGCGAAGGCGGACGGAGGATCCGGAAGAAGCACCGCCGGGCCCGATCGGGTCCGGCGGCGGCGGGCGGCTGCCCGAGGCGCGGCTCTCAGCGGCGGGCGGCCTCCCAGGCGGCCTTGGAGCCGTAGCGGACCTGGCTGCCCTCGACGAGGAAGACATCGGTCGTCGGGAGCTGCGACTCGCTGGCGCCCCACCGGTCCCCGTTGGCGCAGGGCTCGGCCTCCGGATCCGCCTCGGTGAAGTCGCCGCGCTGGCAGACGCCGGCCAGGTTGCACTCGAAGGGCCAGCTTTCCTGGGACATCACGAAGACGTCCGCGTCTTGGTCCATGTTCTCCAGGATCTCGATCAGCTCGTTGACCTTCATCTCGCGTCCTCCGTCGGGGTGGGTTCGTCGGTGCGCCCCGTTCGCGAGGACATACAGGCGTTGTTCTGGGGGGACCTCAAGGTCTTCTTCGATGCATTTCCGAAGAGAAACCGAGTAGTTGCGCGCCCCCGTTCCGGCGTCGGGGGGCGCCGCCAGGTCGGCCAGGTCCACCCGGCGCCGGGCGCCCGTGGCGCGACGGGCCGCCTCCTCATAGGCCACGCACGGAGCGAGGCCCGCTTCGAGGCGCAGCCACGCGTACAGCACCAGCCAGGCGCCGTCCGAGTGGTGGAAGTACGTGTGCGCCCAGATGCCCGGACGGCGCTCGTCGCCCCCGGGGATGCGGCCCAAGGCAAGGCGCGAGCCGGTCAGGCCGATCCACGTGCCCGGGATCGAGAGGCCCTCGGCCGCCGGCGAGGTCAGCCAGCCGACAAGCCGGGCGGTCGCCTCGGCCTGCTCGGGCGTCGGCAGCACGTAGCGGCCGCGGTGGGCCCACGGCGCGTCGATCACCCGCGACCACGGCAGGCCGTCGCGCAGGTAGGTCGGGTAGTACGGGTTCACGACCTCGATGCCGACCGAGGGACCGTTGTGGCCGCCGGCGTGGGCGAGG
>JBBSVS010000390.1:0-1198 GCA_038046665.1 Thermoplasmatota archaeon | reverse complement strand
GCTTCCTCGCGTCCTCGAGGTCGACGAAGACGGCGCTCTCGATGCACTCCTTCCAGAGAGTGCCCCAGAACCGCTCAATCTTCCCAAGCGTCTGGGGGTGCTTCCTCGCCGACCGGATGTGCTGGATGCCGCGCTTCTCGAGTTCCTTCGTGAAGGCGCTCTTCCCGCGCCACGTCACGTACTGCGAGCCGTTGTCGGTGAGGACCTCGGTCGCCGGGCCGTAGCTCACGATCCCCGCCCGCAGGACCTCGATGACGAGCGCGGTCGAGGCGGTCGCGTGCAGGCCGTAGGCGACCATGAAGCGGCTGTGGTCGTCCATGAAGCCGACGAGGTGGACGCGGCGGTTCTGGCGCTTCAGCATGAAGGTGAAGAGGTCGGTCTGCCAGAGCTCGTTCGGCTTCGCCCGCTCGAAGGAGCGGATGTGGTCCGGGTGCGGGTGGGTCGTGGTCTCCTCGTAGACGTAGCCCGCCTCGTGGAGCACCCTGGCCACGGCGCTCGGGCTCGCGTAGAGGGCGGGGCCGCGGAGGAGCATGTCGCTGATCCGCTGCACGCCCCACTCGGGGTTGGCCTCCTTCATCATGAGGATGGCGCGCTTCGTGAGGTCCGACAGGCGGCTCCCCGCCTTCCGGCCGGACGGCTTGTCCACGAGGCCGGCGGGGCCGTTCTCGTCGAACTTCTTCTTCCAGGCGTAGAGGGTGTGCTTCGAGACGCCGACGAGCGCCCCGAAATCGAGGCCGGGCAGCCCGCTCTTCTTCCAGGTATCGAGGAGGAGGAGGCGCTGCTCGGGGGTCATCGTGCCGGAGGTCCCCTCCGCGGCCGCCTGCGGCTTCATCGTCTTCGGCTTCCGCCGCTGCCACCCGGGCGTACGCCCGCAGAGGCTGGGCCTGCCCGGCGGACGGTCCGCCTCCTCCGCCTGCTCCTCGAGGACGTCGACCTCCTCGACCGAGTCCGTCTCGGGCATCGGCTGGGGTGTCGACTCCGCGGGCGTCGGGCTCGTCGCGGCCTCAACCGTGGTCGTCGTCGCGGCAGGCCACGGGGCAGGGCTCGAGTCGTCGACCGCCGTGGTCGGCATCGGCTGGGCGCCGACGGGCGCGGTCTCGGGGGTCGTGGTGGGCCTGGCCGGGTCCGCCTTCGCGGCGGCCAGCGTCGCGTCGCTGGGGGCAGGCGCCCCCTGGGGGATCAGGTACTCCGACATGGC
>JBBSVS010000389.1:0-4283 GCA_038046665.1 Thermoplasmatota archaeon | reverse complement strand
TCGACGGACGTGGACCGCACGCCCTGGAGAAGCGGGGTCTGGCGCGCGCCTGGCAGCGCGCCGATTCGGTCCGCGCTCGTACGGGAGATGGCGGAGGGCGGGCCCGCTTGGACGTCGAGTGACACGGCCGGTCCCGAGGCCTTATGCCATCGGCGGCGTTCCCCGTGACGGTGGGTCGAATGCGGGTGCTCATCCTCGGCTCGGGGGCCCAGGGGGCCGTCATGGCCCATTACCTGGGACGGAGCGACGCGATCGACGAGGTCGTGTGTGCGGACGTGTCGAAACCGCGGGCGGACACCGCGCGACGGTTCGCTGCGTCACGCAAGGTCAAGTCCACAGTCCTCGACGCGAGCAAGCGCAGGGAGCTCTCCCGCGCGCTCCGAGGGATGGATATGCTCGTGAACGCGGCGCTGCCCCGGTTCAACCTCCCGCTCACGAAGGCCGCCCTGGACGCGAGCGTCCACTACCAGGACCTCGCCGCAGACTATCCCATGATCGATTCCCAGCTCCGTCTCTCGAAGGGATTCGCCCGCAAGGGCCGCATCGGACTGATGCAGTGCGGTGGTTCGCCCGGCATCACCAACGTCCTTGCGCGGGAAGCGGTGGAATCTCTCGACACCGTGGACTCCGTGAAGCTACGGCTCACATCCAGGATCGAGTCGACGCGACCCGTCTCCTTGTGGTCCGTGGCGGTGGCCCTCGATGACATGGAGGAGCCGCCTGCGGTCTTCCGGGACGGCCGGGTGGTCCGCGTGCCGCCCTTCAGTGACGAGGAGGTCTTCGACTTTCCACCGCCGTTTGGGCTGCAGCCGGTCCTGCAACATATGCACGAGGAACCGCTCACCTTCGGCAAGTTCCTCGGCAAGGGCCTGCGCTATGTGGACCTGAAGATGGGTGGGCATCACGTGTACCAGATGAAGGAGGCGATGGCCCTCGGCCTCCTGAGCCGCAAGCCCGTGAAGGTCGGGAAGACCGCCGTGGTCCCGAGGGCTCTTCTGATCGCCCTGAGCCCGCCCGCGCTGGCGCCCGACCAGGTGACGAAGCTTCTGAGGTCCGGCATACTCCACGACGCGACAGGATGCCACGTCGTCCAAGTGGAGGGCACGAAAGGCGGGAGCCGCAGGGTTCTCCGATACGCCTCGGTGGGCCCATCTCTGAGGGCGGTCCAGGAGTGGATCCCGGGCGCGACAAACATGTCCTACCGCGTCGGCGTGGGCGCGGCCATCTTCGTCGAGATGGTCGCCCGCGGGCAAGTGAAGCCCACCGGGGTGTACCCGCCCGAGTGCCTCGATGACAGTTCCCGCTCGGTCTACCTGGAGGAGCTCCGCGCGAATCATCTCGCGCCCGAACTCACGGAGAGGTGAGGCGGGTCACAGCTCGTAGACCCTGCCTTCCTCGGGCTGCACGGTCTTGAAGTTGAGCTTGTCGAGGAACTTCGCATACAGGGCCGCGTTCTCGGTGTGCACGAGGAAGACCTTCTCCGGACGAATCGTTTCCACGGCCTGTCGCAGGTCGTGGGCCGTCGCGTGACCCGAGGCGTGCACTTGGAATAGCGGGAGGCCGTAGCGGGTGAGCCAGCCCAGGAGCTTCTCGTGGGAGATCTCCATCTCCTCGTTGAAGGGCTCGCTCGAGGACAGGATGTACACACTGCCCGGCATGGGCCGAATCGCCGGGAGGGCGAGCATGTCGCTCAGGGAGGCCACGAGGATCGCGCCCTCCTGCTCGGCCTTCACGTCCTCGGCCTCGACAACGCGGTCCCCGTAGCGTTCCTCGAGATGCTTCTCGAACATCGCGCTCGTCTTCTTCTCCTTCTTGAAGATCTTCACGTGCTTCGACTTCAGGTCGAACTCGGAGAAGAGACCCTGTTCGACGAGCTGGTCGACGAAGAACGCCTGCTTCGACGTGATCACGAGCGTGCGGTCCGTGGCCTTCGCGACCTTGTGGAACGTGTTCAGGCGGTCCACGTCCGCGGCAGCGAAGCCCGCGAGGACGAGGCCCTTAGTGGCCTCGACGACCTTCGTGAGCTTCTGCCTCACTTCGTCCTCGGACTCGATCTTCGAGTCGCCCACGTGGGTGCCCTCGATGAGCAAGGCGGCGGGCTCGTGCGCCTTCGCCTTCTCCAGGAACGTGCGGCTCTGGGCCGCACGCGCGCCGTGCAGGCGGAAGTCCCCTGTGTACGCGACGTTCCCCGCATCGGTCTCGATCACGAAGCCCACCGCGCCCAGGACGGAGTGGTCCACCCCGAAGGCCGTCGTGGTCATGCCCGCGACCTCCTTCGGCTTCCCGGGATCGATCTGCTCAAGCGTGCGGTACGTCTGCTTCCCTTCCTTGTCCGTCCAGTTCGCGATGTAGTACTCCTTCGAAGGCCCGGTGCGGCCGGAGTACTCGCGGGCGAGGATGACCGCGTTCGTCGTGGCGGTGGCGAAGGAGGGGATGTCGTTCCGCAGCCAGCGCATGGAATCGTAGTGGTCCGTATGGGGATGGGTGAGGAGGACGGCGTCGAGCTTCGCATCGCCGGTGGAGTCCTTCTTGTAGATTTGCGGCAGGTCGGGGAGAATCCCCAAGTCCAAGAGATGTTCCTCTTTCCGCGGGGTGATCCAGGGCTCGTCGAAGTACTGCTTCTCGCGCGTGAAGTTCTTCCCGAAATCCAGGAAGACGCGGGCCCCTCGGTCCTGGAGGAGGAACTTATTCCCGCCGACCTCGTTGATCCCGCCGTAGAAGGTGAGGGACGTCATGGGCGCTTCGCTTCCCGCCTGCGAATGGCCCATCGAGGCTTAGAGCCTATCCTCCCGATCAGGACTTGGAGAGGCCGCGCAGGCGCCTCGCGAGGGCCGTGGCCTCCGGGTTGGAGAGGAGGGCCGCCATGAGGGGGAAGAGCACGTGCTCCTCCTTGGCGAAGTGCGCCTCCATGTGGGCCTTGAGCTGCTCGATCTCGCCCCGCCGGACCTCCGCGGGCTTGCGCCCGTGTGCCAAGACCATGAGGTCCGTCTTGATCTCGGCGTGGTCCTCGCGCATGACCGCCGCGGCTCCGTCCTTCCCGCCGAAGAGCCGCTCGCAGATCGGATAGAGGACGCGGTCCTCCCGCTTCGTGTGCAGCTGGACGTTGTCCACGAGGGCCTGGAGCGTCCGGTCCAAGCGCGAGGGTATCTGCGTCTTCCCGGCCGCCTGCAAGGCACGCGCGATCTCCTGGCGGATGAGGGCATGTTCCGCGACGAGGAGCTGGAAGGGGTCGGAGCGGGCCGCGCTCTCGTAGGCGGGGGTCGCGTCCGACGGCCGCTCCCTGGCTGTAGCACTCTGGGCGACGACGCGGGGCTCAGGCATGGCCATCCGTTCCGGGTCCGTTCGGATCGTTCGGTTCCCGCGAGGAAAAAGGGTGCCGACCGCGGGGGTGTGCATCCCGCGGTCGGCCGTCTCGAGGAGTGGAGAGCGTTCTCATGGCAGTGGGTTGAAGATCGTCGGGTCCTTCGGGCCCGTGACGTTCAGGATGCCCAGGGCGCCCTTGTCCAATGCCCGCGTGAGGGAGTGGTCCACGAGGACGTAGTTCGCCGGATACTGGACGGTCAGCTCCACGATCGTGCCGCTGCCGGGATTCACGGGAACCGTCTGGACGCCCGTGAGGGGCGGGTCCGTCAGGTCTCCGAGGAAGTAGACCTTGTCGAAGATCTCCCCGATGATGTGGAAGGAGGAGATTAGGTTCGGTCCGCCGACCCCGAAGTAGATGCGCACGGTGTCGTTGACCTGGGCCCGGAGGGCGTGGCTCCCCGTGAGAGCCTGGTAGCGGCCGTTGAACACGACGAAGGTCGGGTTCTCATCGAGGAGGGCCGAGCCGTCGAACATCTGGTTGCCGCTCGTGAGGGCGGGCCACTTCGTGTACAGCTCGCCCTGCATCACGTAGAACTCCTTGATGGGCTGGCCCTCGCTGTTGAAGTAGGGCAGCCCCTGCTCCGGCTCGACGAGGATCATCCCGTACATGCCCATGGACACGTGCGTCGGGACGTTGGGCGTGCCGCAATGGTACACATACAGTCCGGGGATGAGGGCCATGAAGCTGAAGTTGCCCCACTCACCCGGGTTGGAATTGGACGCCGCCATGCCGCCGCCCGGTCCGGTGGCCGCGTGGAAGTCCACGGAGTGCGGCATCATGCTCGTCTTCGCGTTGTGGAAGTGCACGACGACCGTGTCGTTGACCCGCACCCGGAACATCGGCCCCGGGACCGTGCCGTTGTAGGTCCAGTACGTGAAGGAGGCCCGATAGGTCGTGTTCCCCGCCATGGTGTTGATGA
>JBBSVS010000388.1:0-2675 GCA_038046665.1 Thermoplasmatota archaeon | reverse complement strand
CCGCCGCGGTGGGCGACACCGTCGGCGTGCAGGTGGCCAGCGGCACGGACCTGGCCCTGCCCGGCTCCTTCGCCGGCGTCAACGGACTGCCGGCCACGTCGGGGACCGTGCTGATCACGGGCGCGCGCGTCCTGCCCGTGACGGACAACCCCGGCGTCGCGCCCGGATCCGCGGTCCAGGGTCAGCCCAACGTGCCCATCGACCTGCTGCACCTGGCGTCCAACGGACCCGTGATGACCGTCACCCAGATCTCCGTGTCCCTCGCGGGCACCGGCGGGCCGAGCGACATCGCCGCCGTGACCCTCCATGTGGACAACGGGGACGGCGTCTACAAGCCGGCCCAGGACCCGCAGCTCGGGAGCCCCCAGTCCTTCCCCGTGACCGGCCCCGCGATCTTCACCGGCCTGAACTTCCAGGTGGACTCCGTCGGCCGCGACGTGTGGATCGTGTACGACGTGTCCGCGAACGCGGGCATCGGGGACCGCGTGGGGTCGAACCTGGCCCACAACTCCACCGTGGTCGTGACCTACGGGACCGTCTATGACGGCACCTTCCCGCTGACCTCCGACCTGGTGACCGTGAGCGGGCCCACATTGACCGTGACGCCAAGGAGCCTCGCTCCCGCCCAGGCGCGCCAGGGCCGCACGAACCTGCCGATGCTCCAGCTCAGCCTGACCGTGGACTTCGGATCGTCGACGGTGAGCGGCTTCCGGATTGACAAGACCGGGACGAGCATCCTCGACTCCGACGTGCCCCTCGCGAAGGTCTGGCTCGACAACGGGGACGGCCTGTTCGACACGGGTGATGTCATCCTGGGATCCCAGGGCTTCGTGGGCGGGACCACCGTGATCGGCGGTCTGATCCTCGTCGTGACACCGACCCAGTCACGCGTCGTGTTCATCACCTACGACATCTCCGCGAGCGCGACGACCGGCGTGACGGTGGGCGCGCGCCTGCGGAACGCGGCGTACGTGTCCGTGGACACCGCCACCACCGTGGACCCGGGCAGCTTCCCCATGGCCTCGGCCCTGACCCAGATCACCGCGCCGGGCTCCGGCGCGTACCTGACGATCGGGTCCGTGGACATGGCCGCATGGAGCCCGACGGTCTACGCGGGCCAGAGGAACGTGCCGATGGAGAAGCTCTACCTGACCGTGGACGCGAACTCCGGCACGATCATCGGGATGCACGTGGACAAGCTCGGGACGAGCCCGACCGACTCCGACGTGGCGGCCCTCAAGCTGTACCGCGACGCCGACGGGAACGGCAACTTCAGCACGGCGGACCAGCTCCTTGGGTCCACGACCTTCGTCGGCGGGATCGCGATCTTCGGGTCCCTGAACATCGTCGTGCCGATGAACCAGCCCGTGATGCTGTTCCTGGTCATCGACCTGAGCAAGACGGCCAGCGTCGGCAAGACGGTCGGCCTCCAGCTCGGGAACCATGTCTACGTGGTCGGCAACGCCACGACGACGATCGACCCGAACTCCTTCCCGATCCGGTCGAGCACCGTGACGATCGCGGCCGGCACCCTGTCCGGCGTCGTGCGCGACGCGAACGGCAACCCGATCGCGAACGCGACGGTGCTCCTGCCTCAGCTCAACCGCACGACGACGACGGGCGCCAACGGCGCGTACTCCTTCGATGACGTGCCCATGGGCAACTACTACATCATCGCGAGGGCGCCGGGCTACCTGGACGGGAACGTGAGCGCGAACTTCACGCCCTCGGCCCCGAGCCAGATCGTGAACTTCGACCTGACGCCGGTCCCGACCGGGCTCTC
Source organism: Thermoplasmatota archaeon (assembly GCA_038046665.1). Taxonomy (GTDB): domain Archaea; phylum Thermoplasmatota; class Thermoplasmata; order RBG-16-68-12; family RBG-16-68-12; genus RBG-16-68-12. The sequence continues at coordinate 892 of JBBSVS010000388.1, read as the reverse complement.
GCCGGGCGCGTTCGTGGCGATCGCGGTGGGCGGGGGCCTCGCGGCGATCGCGCTCCTGGGCCTGCTCCTGTTATTCCTCGCGAGGCGCCGGAGCAAGTGCCCCGTCTGCGGCAAGCCGAAGGCGCGGGACCCGCCCGTGTGCCCGGAGTGCGCGGCGAAGGGCCTGCTTCCCCCGGGTGCCGTTCCGCCGCCTCAGCCGCCCGCGCAGCCTCCGATGCCCCCGACGCCCCCCAGCCCGCCGGGCGACGACCTCTAGGCGCATCGTGAACGGAGGGCCTCCACGGCCCTCCCCCTTCCCCTTTCTCGTCTTTCTCCATATCCCCGAGTAGCGTCTGCACCGATTCGTTTTATACTTTGCCGCCCATCGCTCGTGCATCCGATACTATGCACACGGTGGAGGAAGAGCTCGAAGCGTTCAAGGTGCGCACGAAGAAGTCCGCGAAAGCCTTCGAAGCGGCGAAGAAGCACATCCCCTACGGGGTCAATAGCAACTACCGTCTGCTGGACCCCTACCCGCTGTACGTCCATCGCGCGAAGGGCACGCGCCTCTGGGACGTCGACGGCAACGAGTACCTGGACTTCAGCATGGCCTTCGGCGCCCTGGTGGCGGGCCACAGCCACCCCACCCTGGTCGCGGCGATGAAGGAGCGCGCGGCCAACGGCACGATCTTCGGGTTCGAAGGCGAGGAAGCCGCGCCGCTCGCGGACCACATGTGCAGGCGCTTCGCGATCGACTTGATCAAGTTCTCCAACACCGGCTTGGACGCGACGCTGTTCGCGGTCTCTGGCGGGCGAGAGCGCGCGGTGCGGGTGACGGTCGTTGGCGCGCGGTTCCTCGACGCGGTCAACCGCCGACTCGAGCCGGCGACCGCTGCCGCCGGCGTCTCCCACT
>JBBSVS010000387.1:0-5204 GCA_038046665.1 Thermoplasmatota archaeon | reverse complement strand
TGATCTTCCACGCGTCCTGAGAGCGCAGGAGGATCTCGATCTTCTTGGCCCACAGCTTGTAGGCCTCGCTGACGGAGTCCATGTGGACGTCGATGTCGATCCGCATGCCCCGCCACGTCTCCGCGGGCGGCACGATGTCGAGCTCCTTCGCCCCGCTCTGGGACACGATGATCTTGCGGAAGGCGCTGATGGCGTCGTGGCCTAGGCCGTCCGCCGCCTTGATCGCGACGCGGGACACGGGCCAGTACCGTTCGATGCCCGCCCGCTGCTTCGCCTGGAAGACCCCTTCGAGCGCGCGGCGCAGCACATCCACGTAGGACTGGACCTGTTCATCGGTGAGCTGGAGGGTGCCGGACTCCTTGACCGCGAGGACCGCTTTGTGAATCTGCTTCGAGATATCCCCGGTCGGCCCGGCCGCGGCGTCCTTGACCTGCTGCAGGAACTTCGCGCCCTCCTCGTACCCGTTCGCCTCGATCGCCTCAAAGGCGGTCTCGAGGAAGTTGCCGCCCTTGCCGCCCAAGAGCCCGCGCTCCTGGAGCATGGGGATCTTGCTCACGGTTGTGTCCTCGAGGGGGCCGAGGCTCACCCCGGGCACGTCCGTGGCGAAGAGGAGCTTGCGCACGAGCTCGCGGATGCCCGGCAGCGCGGAGAGGTCGCCCGACCATCCGTCGAGGGAGGGGCCGTAACGGTCGTGGACCTCGCGCAGCACGTCGACCGCGTAGAGGGGCAGGATGGTCGGCTCGCGGCCGTGCAGGCCGAGGGCCAGGAACGCCTGCGGCCCGCGGAAGGCGACGACGGCCTTGTCGTCCATCTGGGCCCGCTGGGTGCCCTTCGCCTTGGGGTCCGCGAAGCCCTTTGCGACGAGGGCCCTGACGTCGGCCTCGAGCTTCGCCGCCTTGCTCACCTCCTCGGGGAGGAGGAAGGCGCGGGACTCGTGGCAGACGAGCGTGCCGCTCGCGTGCACGAGGAGCGCATCGTCGATGGAGTAGCTGCCCTCCTGCTCGACGCGGACCACGGTCGAATCGGTGACCTGATGCTTCGCGTCGTCCAGGGGCCGCGTGTAGTGGATCTCGAAGTCCAGGTCCATCGTGCCCGCTTCCTTCGGGCGCAGGCCGAACTCGAGGGAGACCTTCTCATTAGGCGCGAGCTTCTCGATGGTGTGCAGACCCTCCACGTCCGCGGGGCCGTTGACGATCGGGATGACGGCCTTCGCGGGCCAGTCGCCCTTGTTCGTGATCTGGAGTTCGAACCGGTTCCAGCGGTTCGCCTGCAGGCCGGCGTGGGACGTCTCCAGGAAGAGCCGCGGGTAACGGTCCTTGAGGGTCTGCTCGACGCGGGCCTTCATCGTGGCCTGCGCCCTGTCGATGAGGGGTTCGATGTCCCTGAGGTCCTCCGCCTTCAGGGCCGCCTCGGCCTTCCCGAGCATGAGCTCCACGTCGCCCAGGTCCGCGTGGACCTCCTTGGCCTCCGCGATCGTGGTCTGGAGCTTCCCCAGCTCGACCTTGGCCCTCGTGAGGACCGTGTGGCGGCGCTGGCGGGCGAGGCTCTCCTTCGCCCGGCGGAGGAAGTCCTCCATCTGGCGGTAGTTCTTCTTCTGCATCGCGTTCTCGATCTTCGTCAGGTAGGATTCCGCCTCGCGGGCGTCGAGGTTCTGGCTCTTCGCGATCTGGATGTCGTTGATGAGGGATGCGAGCTCGATCTCCACGCGCTTCGCCGCGAGCTCGCCCTTCTGCCGCTCGAGGGACTCGTGCATCCCGGCGTGGATCTCCCGCACGCGGTCGAACTTGCCCTCGTGGAGGGCTTCCTCGGCCTCCCGGAGGAGCAGCTCCGCCTGGCCCACGTCGGCCCCGATGCCCTTCATCTCCTGGACCGTGTCGCGCGCGGCGGCGAGCATCTCGCCCATCCGCTGTTGGAGCTGCTGCTGCGTTGTCTCCGCCTGGAGCTTCGCCTGCTCGATCATCTGCCAGGCGAGCTGGAGGTCCGTCTCCAGCGTGGACTGGGCCTTGGCCAGGAGGCGGTTCGCCTCCTCGGTCTGGGCCGCACCCAACGCGGCGATGACCTTCGCGGTGATCGTGATCGGGCTCTCGGACATGGCGCCCATGTCCGCGTTCGGGTCGCGCGCCACGTCGAGGAGCTTCCTGACGAGGTCATCGATCCCGTCGAGCTGGTGCAGGAGCCCGGTCCACTTCTCCAGGACGGGACCGTACTTGTCCTCGATCTCCTTGAGGACCTGGAGGATGTAGAGCGGCAGGAGCTGCGGTTCCTGTCCGAGGATGACCGCGGCCAGGAAGGTGTGCGGCGAGCGCTCGATGAGGATCTTGGAGTCCCCGAAGTCCAGGCGCTTGATGCCCAGGTGGCTCCGGGAGCGGAAGGAGTCCTTGATGAATTCCTGGACGACGGTCAGCATGCCGGAGAAGATGTCCTCGTCGATCTCCTCCCGGAACTTGCGGGAGTGGTGGCTGATCAGTCGCCCGTCGGAATGGATGAGGAAGATGTCTTCCACGAGGTACGTGCCCTCGGGCTGGACCTTGAGGGTCTCCTTCTCCTTGAGCTCGTAGCGATTCTCGTCGAACATCCGCTGGTAGCTCACGTTGATCGCGAGGGGGACCTCGCCCGAGGCCGTCGGCTTGAGACCGACTTCGATGAGCTTCCGTTCCCCCACTCCGAGCTCGGGGATGGGCTGCGTGCCCTTCGTCTCCAGGTCGCCCTGGAACCCGAACTCCACGTTCCGTGCGGGGAGCTTCCCGCGGTTCTCCACTTCGAAGACGTAGCGGTTCCAGACGCTCGACTGGAGGCCCGTCGCGGGCAGGTGCATCACGAGGTTCGGGTAGCGGTTCTTGATGAAGTTGGAGATTTGGATCCCCACGGACACCTCGGCCTGCTTGATCAGGATGTCCACCATGGAGAGGTCGTTCTTCCGCAGGGCCTCCTCCGCCTGGCCGAGGGATGATTCGGCCTCGCCGATCTCCGCGCCGAGGCGCTTCGCGTTCGCGATCATCGCGGAGACGCTGTGCATACGGGACTCGTAGCGGTCGACGAAGTGCGCCGTGCGGGACTCGTCCAGGGAGTTCTTCGCATGCATGAGTCCGTTCTGGAAGCCCTCCACGTCGCCCGCCTCGATCGCGCGCCGCGCCTGGTCCAGGTGGGCCCTCGCCTGGATGACGGGGATGCCTAGGCGGTCGGACTGGACGACCCTGTCCTCGAGGGACTGGATCTCGTCCACGGACCGCTTCAGGAGGGAACGGCGTTTCGCCTCCAGGACCTTCTCCTGGAGGTCGCCCTTGATCTGGTAGACCTCCTCGAGGTCCCCGGAGACCGCCGCTTCCGCAGCTTGTTGTCGCAGCTCGTCCAGGTCCGTGCGGACGAGCCCGAGCTCGCTGCCTTCCTCGATCATGGGGGAGAGGGTGGCCACGAGGCCGTCCAGATGGGCCTTGGCCGCGATCTCGATCGCGCGGTCCACCTCAATCGCGTAGTCCTCCAGGCCGTCCCTGTCGCCCCGGGACAGGCGCTCGTCGGCCTTGGCCAGGAGTTCCTTGGGCCCGCGCATGTCGGCCCCGAGCTTCGCGTGGGCCTCGATGCGCGCGCGGTACTCCGACAGTTGGTCCTTGATGGACCGGGCCTCGCGCTGCCTCTGGGCGTCGAAGAGGATGTCTTCGATGACCTTCTTGTACTCGATGGCCTCGACGTATCGGCCGTCCTCGATCGCCTCGCGGGCGTTGAGGAGGACCATGGCCGCGCGGCCCGGATCCACCCCGGCGGTGCGGACTTCCTCGACCCTCCGCTCCGCCACGGTCACGAGGTCCTTGGCCGCGGCGGCGAGCCCGAGGGACAGCCCCGCGGCCATCTCCTTCGTCTCCGCGAGTTCGCGGGAGACGTCCTCGTAACGGCCCTCCTCGAAGGCGGCCTCGGCCCGGGCGAGGGCCCCGTCCGCGTTCACGATCGCGATGTCCGCGCGCGCCAGGTCGGCGATCATCTTCTTCAGAGCCGCCAGCTCCGCGCGAGCGGTCTCCTGGATTCGCCGCTGCTCGACGGCCTTGGCGTCGTCCACGGCCTTGATGGCATCCTGGACCTTCTTCTCCGCCGCGCGCGCGTATTCCACCGCGTCCGCGTACTCCGCGCGGTCGAAGTGGGCCTCCGCCTTGTTCAGGAGCTCCAGCGCGTCGCTGACGTTGATGCCGCGCGCCCGGCCGTCCTGGATGCGCCGCTCTGCGCGGCCGATGAGGGCCCGCGCCGCGGCGACGAGCTCGTCCATGAGGTCCTTGGCCGTGGCGTCGAGGTCGGCGAGGATCCTGTCCACATCGTCGAAGGCCCGGTTCTCCAGGGCCTCCTCCGCGGCCTTGAGGCCTTCCTCCGCGCCGGTGATGTCAATGTCCGCCTTGCGGAGGTCTTCGATGATCTTCTTGACCGTGATGAACTTGGAGGCGGCGGAGCGGGCCTTGTCCAGGGCCGCCCGTTGCGCGTCGTACATCTTCTCGCGGCGCCCGCCCTCGATCGTGTGTTCGAGGTCCGCGGCGATCTTGAGGGCCTTGCTCGGACGCCCTTCCTTCAGGGCGGACTCGATGAATCCCAGGGCAGCCTCCATCTCCGGGGACGCGATCCCCTCTGACCGGGCCTGCTCGAGCTTCTGCTTCACGAGATCGTAGACCTTCAGAGCCTGTTGCAGGAGGGCGGACTTGGCGCCCTTCACGATCCCTTCCGCCGCTGCGACGTGCCGCTCGGCGGCATCGAGGTCTCCGTCCTTGAGCGCCTGCCCCGTCGCCTCGAGGGCCTCGACGGCCTGGGCGAGGTCCACGCTGTCCGAGGTGAGGGTCTCGATCTCCCGCCCGATCCCGTTCATGCGGCTCTGGATGTCCTGGATGCGCTGGGCCCGGTTCCTCGCCTGCTCCGCTTCCGCGGCCTGATTGTCCTGGAGGGCGGATTGGGTGAGGCGCTCGACCTCGTCGATGCACGACTTGCCGATGTAGACCGTGTCGCCGTAGCGGCTCTCGGAGTAGGCGGCCTCGGCCTCCCTGATCATCACGATGACGGCCGCTCCCACGGGGATGCCCGCGGCCTGGGCATGGTCGACTTCTCCCCGCGCCCGCCCGAGGATTTCCGCGGCGTTCCCGCGGAGGGTCTCGCGCATCGTCTGGAAGTCGTGCTCCACCGCGTCGAGGAGTCCGTCCGCGTTGGGGTATCGCTTCTCCTGGATCGCGATCGCGGCG
>JBBSVS010000386.1:0-3135 GCA_038046665.1 Thermoplasmatota archaeon | reverse complement strand
TTCACCATGCAGGGGAGCGGCGGGTCACGGATCTCCTCCGGGCGCGCAACGACCACGCCGTGGGGGACCGGGATCCCGTAGCGGGCGAAGATCGACTTCGCCTTGTACTCGAGGAACTTCATGGGGACCGAGCCGTGCGATACGCGGGTCGAATATACGCTTTGTGCACGTTTGCCAGCGGCTAGATCGGCGTGCCCGTGCTCGTCACGAGGTCCCGGAAGGCCTCCATGATCTTCCTGGTCGTCGGACCTGGCTTTCCGTCCCCGATCTGTCGCCCGTCCACCTCGACCACGGGGCCGATTTCCGCCGCGGTCCCCGTGATGAAAGCTTCCTCGGACGCCCAGACGTCGTACAGGGTGAAGAGACGCTCCTCCGACTTGAGGCCGATCTGGGGGGCGATTTCGAGGACCGTCTCCCGCGTCACCCCGGGAAGGTTCGTGCTCGACCAAGGCGTCGTCACGGTCGAGTTGCGGACGATGAAGAAGTTGTCCGCGGTGGCCTCGGAGACGTAGCCGTTGATGTCGAGCATGAGGGCCTCGTCGGCGCCATACTGGTTCGCCTCGACGCGGGCCATGATGTTGTTCAGTTAGTTCAGAGACTTGATCGATGGGCTCAGGCTCTGGGGCGGGACACGGCGGTACGAGGACGTCACGACCTTCAGGCCCTTATCGTACACCTTGCCGTACAGGTTGATCGAGGGCTGGGCGATGATGACCACGCTGGGCCCGCGCTTGCAATTCCGCGGGTCAAGCCCGAGGTCGCCTGGACCGCGCGTGACGATGGGCCGGATGTAACCCTCCTTGATGTCGTTCTTCCGGCAGGCTTCAACGATGAGGTTCGCCATCTCTTCCTTCGTGTGCGGGATCTTCAGATCGATGGCCCTCGCGGAGTGATACAGACGGTCGACGTGGCGGTCCAGTTTGAAAATCCGCCCGTTGTAGGCGCGAATCCCCTCAAAGACGCCGTCTCCATAGAGGAGACCGTGGTCGAATACGCTGATCTTCGCCTCGGACTGAGGGTAGAACTTGCCGTCGATGTAGACCATCAGTTCCAACGCCGGAGCCCCCGAACGGGGTCGATATGAACGCCCTCGCTAAAAGCGTTTGTCCATCGACTGCAGGCTCACCGGAACCTCTCGCCGGTCAGACGCTCGAACAGGCCCACGTAGAGGTCGCTCACCTGCTTCACGACGTCGTCCGGGAGGGCGGGGATGTCCGGCTCCGGTTTGCGGGCCGCGCGGGCGTCCATGAGGGCCTTGTGGTACCCGGTGGTGCGGTAGTACTGGCGGACGAACTCCTTGCTAAGCTCGATGTGGTCGCCTTTCTCATACGCCTCCGCGTCCCACCAACGGTCCTCGTCCGCGGTGCCGAAGGTGTCCACGAGCATGAGCTTCCGGTCCGCGTCCATGGCGAACTCCTTCTTGCCGTCCACGTGGATGAGCCCGCGCCGCTTCACCTCCGAATTGATGCGGTCGTCGATCTTCAGGACCGCGGACACGAGGTTGTCGTACTCCTTGGAGCTCAGCTTGGAGATTTCCAAGGCCTCGTTCTTCGTGAGCTCTCGGTCCACCTTCTCCAACTTCGTCGTGACCTCGACGAAGGGCTCGGGGAACGGCTCTCCATAGGCGGGAACATGGCCCTTCGGGAAGCCGACCTCTTCGGGCTTCACGTTGCCCGCCTTGAGGCGGTCATGCATCGATCCCGCCACATAGTAGCGGGCGATGACTTCGAGGGGGATCAGGAAGTTCTTCGTCTTCGGGGTGATCTTGTCGTAGTCAGGGATCACCTGCACACGCTTCACGCGCATCTTGTTCGGCCCGCTCAAGCGAAGGTAGTGCGTGCGGATGCCCAGGTCCTTGACGACCTGGAACCAGTGGGCCGACGTCCGGCAGAGGGTCTCGCCCTTGCTCGGGATCAGGCTCGGGATGATCTTGTCGAAGACGCTGATCTGGTCCGTGAAGACGAACTCGAGTTCGACGGCCGAGACCTCGTAGACTTCCTTGACCTTGCCCTTGCGAAGGAACTTCACGCCGCTCCTCTCCGACGGGCGGCGAAGGGAAGCCTCGTTTTTAGGGATTGTGGTGCGCAGGGTACTCGATTTGGTCCGCGATCTCGTCGGCCAGCTCGCCGTCGAAGTACTTCTTGAGCAGGTGGAGGCCCAGGTCGATCGCCGCGGTGACGCCGCCAGCGGTCGTCACGAGGCCGTCCTCCACGACACGGTCCTCGACCACCTCGGCCACGCCGCGCAGCTCGTCAAATGCGTTGTGGTGCGTCGTGGCCTTGCGACCCGCCAGGAGACCCGCCTCCTTCAGGATGACCGCGCCCGTGCAGACGCTCGCGATGGGCTTCTCTGTGCCGAAACTCAGGATCTTCCGGAGCAGATCGAAGTCCTGCATCACGTCCTTCCGACCAGGACCGCCGGGGACGATGAGGAGATCCAGATCTCCGAAGTCCGGTCGCACGTCGTGGGCGAGCATCTTGAGGCCCAAGGCGGCGGTGATGGTCTCCTTGTGAGCCCGCATGCGGACGGTCAGGTCCAGCTGGGGATGGAGTTGCTTCGCCTTCCCGAGGACCTCGTAGACGCCAACGGCGTCGAGTTCCTCCACACCGTCGTAGAGGAGGATGCCGACCCGCACGCTTGCCCACGTTGACGGCCAGGATACTTAATCATTCTGACTTGGCTTCGTTCGGTGCAAGGCACCCTTGCCCACGAGCCATTCGCGGGCCTCGTGATAGTCGCTCGTCTCGAAGTCCACGTGCTCCTTGAGCTTGCCCTGGGAGTTGATGCCGAGCCTCGTTCCCGCCTCGGACAGGAGGGGGACGTCCATGAGGCCGTCCCCGAAGGCCAGGATGTCGCCCTTCGGGATGTTCCACTTCGCCGCGAGCCCGCGGACGATCTCGCCTTTCTTCCTCGGGCTCACGTGGATCCGCACGTCGCCCGTGAAGACCCCGTCCTCGTAGAGGAACTCGTTGCTGAACGCGGCGTCGGCCTCGAAGTGGGCCAGGGCGGATTCTGCGACCTCTCTCGGCCCGCCCGTGACCACGAAGACCTTGTTCCCCTGTCCCCGGAGCCAGTGGACGAACTCCTGGGAACCCGGGACCGGACGGAGATGGCGGGCCGCCCGCAGGATCTGCG
>JBBSVS010000385.1:0-1222 GCA_038046665.1 Thermoplasmatota archaeon | reverse complement strand
CGTCGATGGAGCCGTCGATGCGGAAATAGGCGAAAGGCCCGTCGTGCTTCGCGTACAGGGTCGCGGAGCCGTAGGCCGAGGCATCGCCGTTCTCCAGGGGAATCGTGGCAGAGAGGGCGTCGCCCCAGGCCCCGGTCGCGGGATTCCCATCCAGGTCTGCGTCGGCGACGGCGGTGGCATAGGGGACCGTGATCGAAACCGCCGCGGCGCTCTGTCCGAGAAACAACGTGAGCGAGGCGAGGATGATGACCATGACCGCCAGCAACGCGAACCGTCCCTTCGACCTCCGACCTGAGATGGAGCTTGGCTCGATTTCTGTCACTTTCCCGTCCTCCAGTTGAACGAGTGTGCGTTTGGATCGTGAGGAAGCGCCGGAGTCCGGCGCATGGAGATCCACGTGACGAAGAACGCATAGGCATAGGCGGCCCAGACGCCCAAGACGACCACCACGACGATAGCCTCGACGGGCCTCAGCTCGAGGCTGCCGCCGTCGAAGAGACCGAGCCCGACCCCGCCGCCCCCGTAGGCCGAGCCCACGGTGACGGTGCGCCAAGCCACGCTGGCGAGGAGCCCGTCTCCACCGGTGTAGGCAGCCCCGAGGACATACGTTCCGCTGTCGCGCGGAGCGTACGTGACCTCGCCGACTCCCTGTTCGTTCGTGGCCGTGGGACCGGCATCATACATTCCGAAAGCCGTCCGGACGAAGACCTCGACCTCGACGAAGGGGATGGGAAAACCGCCCTCATCCCGCAGGGTCACGAGGAAATCCACCGTCCCTGCGGATGCGGGGGAAAGGCCAGCGGTGAACTCCAGGGAGGTCCACGCGGCGCGAGGCGCGGGGGCACCGGTCATGAGGGGGTGGAGATTGGAGACGCCAGTGGCCTGCGATTGAAGGTCGGGCTCGAAAGCGTTGTACTCCAGAGCGAAGTTGAAGGGCCCGGACGAGCGGAGCTGGCTGTCGTAGCGATCGGAAGAGTTCAGGGGTACCACGAACTCGTAGGCGCGCGCGGCACCCAAGGTCCCCGTCGTCGCGCTCCTCACGTCGGCCGTGCCTCCGAGGGAGGCATCGGGGGCCGTCGTGCCTGCGGTCACGTTGCCGTACGCGTCCATGGTCTGGAGGGCGCCCGAGGAAGGATCCACGGAGACCCGGACCTCGTTGACGCGCCCGTCCCAGACGTCCGCGGCCTGGACCAGCAGGCCCACCCATCCGGCCCAAGGGCTC
>JBBSVS010000384.1:0-6162 GCA_038046665.1 Thermoplasmatota archaeon | reverse complement strand
AGATTCCTCAAGACGGCGTCAAGCCACATTGGCCCCTCGAACCACCAGTGGCCGAAGAGCTCCGTGTCGAAGGGCGCCACGACGACGCCGGGCCGTCCCCTCGCGCCACGGAACTCCAGGAGGGTCTCCCGCACGACGCCCGCGAAGTGGTCCGCGTGGGCCCGCACGCGCTCTTCCGCCGCGGCCGGGTCGTAGAGGATCTTGTCGTCCAGTGGCAGCCGCCGGTCCGTGATCCGCCAGTAGCGCAGTCCGCCCGTCGTCCTCTTGCGGTGGAACTCCAGGTAGGCGCCGTCCCCCGGGTACCCGTAGTCCGCGCTCCATACCTGGACGCTCGACCGCGGGTCGCGGGCGAAGACGGCCACCCGATGCCCGCCCGGGGCCGCGAGGGCGTGGACCTCGTTCGGGGACAGCCCGCTTGCAGGCCGCGCCGCGTCGAGGCGCCGCTCCCGCACCAGATCGTCATAGGACCCAATGGGCGCTCCCCCGGCGACGAGGTGGGTGTCCACGAAGAAGTACTCGAGGCCCTCTCGCGCGGCGGGCTCCTCGAGCCCGGACCTTGTCCAGGTCTGCGAGGCCCCCGCGGGCCGGGACCACGGTCCCTTCGGACGGTAGGCGCATTCGGGCAGCCAGATCCCGCGGGGCCGCCGCCCGAAGTGACGCTGATACGATGCGACTCCCGCGCGGATTTGCGCGCGGATCGATTCCTCCCGTCCCAGGAGGGGCAGGTAGCCATGGGTCGCGGCGGAGGTGATGATCTCAATGCGGCCGGTGTCCTGCAGCCGCCGGAAGGCGGCAACGAGGTCCCCTCCGTACCGATGCAGGAAGTCCTCCCGTGCCTCCTCGTAAAAGCGAACCCAGAAGGCCGCCAGATTCGCGGCACGGTCTGCCCCCTCCGTGCGGAGTTCCTGTACGTCCCTCTGGGCGAGGGCGATCCGGCCCTCGAGGTAGTCCGGGAAGGTCTCGCGGAACCGAGGGGAGGCAAGCATCTCCGCGAGGACCGGCGTGAGGCCGACCGTGAGGTGCGCGAACCGGCCCTCGGACTCGAGGCGCTCCAACATGCGGAGGATCGGCAGGTAGCACTCCGCGGCGGCCTCGTGGAGCCAGTCCTCCCCATGGGGCCATCGGCCGTGGCCCAGGACCCAGGGCAGGTGGCTATGGAGGACGAAGACGACGGAGCCGAGGGGTTCGTCGGTCAACGAGACATCCCAAGGCGACGCCCGCGCGCCGGGGCCGCACGTCGGGATGAATCCGATGCGGCTAAACCTTTTGCGCATCCTTAAGTAACGACATCGACCATCGGCCGGCGGTTTCCATGAAGATTCTGTTCGCCTCTGCGGAGGCGTACCCCCTCGCGAAGGTCGGCGGCCTGGGCGATGTCGGGGGAAGCCTCCCGAAGGCCTTGCGGGCCCTGGGCCACGACGTGCGGATCGTCCTCCCGAAGTACGGGATGGTCCGGGATGTGAAGGAGGATCTCGGGCCCTTTGACGTGACGATCGGCGGCGGACCTCAGCCCGCGGCCCTGCGCACGTCGAGCATCGACGGCGTGCCCGTGTACCTCATCGACAAGCCGGACCTCTATGACCGGCCGAAGGTCTACGAGTACGAAGACGACGGGGAGCGCTTCGGCTTCTTCTGCAAGGCGATCCTGGACCTCCTGCCCGCCGCGGGGTTCTGGCCCGACGTGATCCATTCCAACGACTGGCACTCGGCCCTCGCGCCCGCCTTCCTCAAGACCCTCTACGCGGGAGACCCGCGGTACCGCCGCATCAAGACGGTCCTCACGATCCACAACCTGCAGCACCAGGGTCTCTTCGGGCCGGGGCTGTTCGATTGGACCGGCCTTCCTTCCGACGCCTGGAGCCCCGAGGGCGTGGAGTTCTACGGCCAGCTGAACTTCATGAAGGCCGGCATCGTCTACGCGGACTTGGTGAGTACGGTCAGCCCGACCTACGCGAGGGAGATTCAGACGGAGGAGTATGGGGGCAAGCTCGACGGCCTCCTACGCTCCCGCGCCACCAAGCTCTCGGGAATCCTGAACGGAATCGACTACGACGTCTGGAATCCGGGGAAGGACAAGTACATCGCCCAGAAGTACACCAAGACGACCGTCGAGAGAAAGGCGAAGAACAAGGCGGCCCTCCAGGCGGAAGCGGGCCTGCCGCGGGATTCGAAGGCCCCGCTCCTGGGCATGGTCTCCCGCATCACCGAGCAGAAAGGCCTGGATATCCTGATCTCCGCGTTGCCGAAAATGCTCGAACGTGGGGCCCACGTCGTCGTTCTCGGCGCTGGCGAGGCGAAGTACGAGGCGCCCCTCGCAGAGCTCACGAAGAGAGGCAAGAACTTCATGGCCTACCTGAAGTACGACGAGGCCCTCGCCCACCGCATCTATGCCGGCTCGGACTTCTTCCTGATGCCGTCGAGATTCGAGCCGTGCGGATTAGGCCAGATGATCAGCCTGCGCTACGGCACGGTGCCCATCGTCCGGGCGACCGGCGGCCTCGCCGACACGGTCCTCGATGTGAACGAGGACCCCAAGAGAGGGAACGGGTTCGTGTTCCGCGACTACTCACCCGAGTCTCTCTTGGACGCCACGCGCAGGGCCATGGAGTTCCTCCGCGGGAAACGCGGGTGGAAGGGCCTCCAGCAAAAGGCGATGGCGGCGGATTACTCTTGGAGAGCGTCCGCGGAACAGTACGTGCGCTGGTACAAGCGAGCTTTGAACTCCTGAGACAAGTCTGCCATGTTCCCGTCGGAGCCACGCTCAGGCAGTGACGGTCGGCAGCCCAACCGTCACTGAGCGTTCCGGAGGTCCTTCCATTGCCGAGAATCCGAGCAACCAGTGGCCTCCGAGAAAGCGTCCGCGAAGGGCGAGGGTGCACGGCTTACCCCTGGAGGACACCGACCACCGCTTCCCATGCAGGTTGGCCTTCTAACTCCGGCCGGTGGCGCTCGAGGACGGGCGCCGCCGTCCGCTCCGCGATGCCGCGGGCCGCCCGCGGCCCGATGATCTCAGCGTACCCCCGGACGACCGCCGAGAGGACCTCCAAGACCATCTCCTCCCCACGGTCCGTCGCGGGCACCGCCTCCGGGCGAGCGGCCGACGGGGCCGGGCGCCCCGCCCAGGCGAACGCAATGTAGAGCTGAGCGAAGCCGAGGGCCATCAGGACGAAGACGGCGGCGTGGGTAAGGTCCAGGACGCGGGCGCCCCCCCCCCCCCCCCCGGGCCAGACGCCGAGGTCGACGAGGGCGTCGGCGACGATGTGGGGGACCCACAGGGCCGAGCCGGCGGCGAGGAACGCGAAGGCCCGGCGAACGCGGGATTCCGTCCGCAAGTAGGACAGCGTCGCGAAGGCGGCCACCGCGATGGACAGGGACACGCTCACGGAATGGCTTACGATGCTCACGGCGGACGACATGGGACCGCATTCGGCGCCGGGTGGCATAAGAGTGTCGGCGGCAGCGCGGGAGAGAGCCTTCGGAGCCTGCTCCCTACGCCGCGCGGGCGCCTCGGCGGTTCGGCGGTCCCGCGTACGCACGGGGAACCGGCCGTAGGCCTCGTGGATTCCCTGAACGGAGCCCAGGGCGACGAGGACGTACCGCACCTCCGTCCCTGCGACGTACACGACGACCCGCGTCGTCGGATCGATGGCGATCGAGACGTAGCGCTCCTTCCGGCCCTCCATGAACGCGGTCTCGTCCACGACGAGGACGTCGGGCAGGTTCCCCCTGCGGAACATACCCGCCAGGGAGTGCCGGAGCCGCTGGACCTACGCCCAGACGACCCCGTGGCTCCTCCGGACCCGGTGTTCCAGGAGGTCCGAACCCGACGCAGGGACGGGGAGAGTGGGAGTGGAGACGGCGCGGTCACGCAGCACGTCCAGGTGGCCGTCCGAAGATTGCATCTTCCGCCTTGCGGGCGGCCTCATCGGCACGGAGGTGCAAGCACGGGGAGGAGGCTGGCACGTTGTGTCGTTAATCTGCGGTACGCCAACCGTCTCCGATACCTGACTCATTCTTCCAGGTTGAAGACGATCGTCTTCAGCTCCGTCATCTCGTCGACGCTGTATCCGATGCCCTCTCGGCCGATTCCGCTCGCTTTGCTCCCGCCGAAGGGGAAGTAGCCGACGCCGTGGCGGGGATGGTCGTTCACGGTGAGCTCGCCGACGCGCAGGTCCCGCGCAATCCTCCAGACGCGCCGGTAGTCGTTCGTGAACACGCAAGAATCCAAGCCGTACTTGGACATCTTGCTGATCTCCAGGGCCTCCCCCTCGTCCTTGATGCGGATGACGGTGACCACGGGACCGAAGGTCTCCTCGAAGGCCACCTTCGCCTCGAGGGGCACCTGATCGAGGATCGTGGGCTCGACATAGCAGCCATGGGACGCACCGCCGTGCACGAGCGTCGCCCCGTTCCGCACCGCGTCGTCGATGAGGCCCTTCACTCGCGCGGCGGCCCACCGGTTGATCAGGGGGCCCACGCGCACGCCGTCCTGCCGCGGATCCCCATGGCGCCACTCCGCAATCCTCTCCGCCAAACGCTCGACGAGGCGATCCGCCACGGACTCCATGACGAGGACCGCCGAGATGGCATCGCAGCGCTGGCCCGCGTTCTTGAGAGATCCCTCGAGACATTTCTCCGCGGCGAGGTCCAGGTCCGCGTCGTCAAGGACGATCGCCATCCCTTTCCCACCCAGCTCGAGATGGAGCTTCTTGATCCCCGCCCCCCGCGCGATCGCCTCCCCCACCTCCGAGCTGCCGGTGAAGGAGACCATCGCGACCTTCGGGCTGGCCGCGAGGGTTTCCCCCACATCGGCGCCGTGGCCCGTGACCACATTGAAGGCTCCCGAGGGGAGGCCCGCCTCCTCGAGGACCCGTGCGAACAAGAGCATGCTGAGGGGCGTATCGCTCGCGGGCTTCAGGACGACCGAGTTGCCCGCGAGGAGCGCGGGAATGGCCTTCGCGGCGGCGATGAAGAGGGGATAGTTGAAGGGGCAGATCGCCGCGATGACGCCCAAGGGGACGCGAGCGACGATGGCCGCGCGGCCCCTCGTGTCCTTCGCCCACTCCCCCGGGATGAACTCACCGAAGAGCTCCCGGGACTCCTGCGCGGCCAGGTGGAGCCGGTCGGCCGTGGCCTGCACCTCGCCCTCCGCATCCTTCCGCGGTTTCCCGGCCTCCGCCATGAGGACGCGGACGAAGTCCTCCCGTCGCGCCAAGAGGAGCTGGCGCGCCCGATCCAGGAGCTCGATCCGGTCCACGCCTGCCACGGACTGCATGGCGCGGTAGCCCGCGAGGGCGGCGTCGATGGCGGCCTCGGCGTCCGCCGCGGAGGACTCGGGGACGCGGGCGATGACGGAGTCGTCGATGGGCGTGTCCACGTCGAACGTGCGGCCGCCGCTCGAATCTACCCATAGGCTGTGAATGAACATCTTGAACGCAGGGAGGCCATCCCGCATCTCGTAGACGGGATCGAAGGACGACGAGAGGGTGCCGAGCATATCCCAGACCGGATTCACATCGGTCCGCAGGGCATGAAGCTACCGCCCCTCATGGAACCGAGCTCGGGACCTTCACGTCCCCCCGCAGGAGGGCGGCGGCATCCTCCGGAACGACGGGGTTGATGTAGAAGCCGGTCCCTCGCTCGAAGCCCGCGATCTCGGTGAGCCGCGGCGTGATCTCGAGATGCCAGTGGTACCGCATCTCCTTCCGGTCGCAGGGGGCCGTGTGGATGTAGTAGTTGAAGGGTGGGTCGTCCAGGAGGCGGTGCATCCGACCTAAGACATCCTTCGTCATCCTCGCGAGGGGCGTGCGCTCCCCGTCCGCGAGGTCCTCGAAGGCCATCTCGTGAGCCTTGGGCAGGATCCAGGTCTCAAAGGGAAAGCGGGCCGCGTAGGGGGAGAGGGCGAGGAAGGCTTCGTTTTCCGCGACGACGCGCGTGCCCTCCTCGAGCTCCGTCTCCACGATCTCACAGTAGAGACAGGATCCGCCTGTGGTCTCGTAGAAGCGGTGGACCGCGTTCACCTCCTCCATGATGCGGCGAGGCACGATGGGCGTCGCAATGAGCTGAGAGTGGGGGTGGGAGATGGACGCGCCCGCGCGCTCCCCGTGGTTCTTGAAGATCAGGATGTACTTGAATCGCTTGTCTCGGATCAGGTCGAGGTAC
>JBBSVS010000383.1:0-1392 GCA_038046665.1 Thermoplasmatota archaeon | reverse complement strand
CTTCTTGACAAGACTGGCGTGCTACAAGCGAACGCTCCTTGCGCGGGCCGGCAGCTTAGCGCATCGCGGGATGGATCTTCGGGGCTAACATGAAGCACAGGCCGCTCGCCTGAAGGTTCTTGTCGACGTGGGGCGGCTCGAGGTCCACGCGGGCCCCGAGGGCCTCCAGGAGGTCCGCGCTCCCGCAGCGGCTCGTGATCGCGCGGTTCCCGTGCTTCGCCACCGTGACGCCCGCTGCGGCGACGACGAACATCGCGATCGTCGAGACGTTGAACGTGGTCACGGGCGCCCCGCCCGTGCCGCAGAGGTCCACCACGCGGCCGTTCGGCGCGGCCTGAATCGCGGAGCACCGTTCCCGCATCGCCGTGGCCATGCCCGCGATCTCGTCGGGCCCCTCGCCCTTCACCCGCAGGCCCATGAGGAACGCCCCAATCTGCGCCGGCGTCGCATGGCCGTCCATGATCTCCGCCATCGCGTCGTGGGCCCGCTCGAAGCCCAGGGACCGCCCCGCGGCCAGGTCCGCGATCGCCTCCTGAATCACGCCTTCACCCCCCGCAGGAAGTTCCGCAGCAGCGCCGGCCCGTCCGGTGTGAGGATGGACTCCGGGTGGAACTGGACGCCCTCGATCGGGTAGCGCGTGTGCCGCACGGCCATGACCTCCCCGTCCTCCGCGGTCGCGCTCACCTCGAGCTCCGCCGGGAGCGAGGCACGCTCGATCGCGAGGCTGTGGTACCGCCCCGCGACGAAGGGGTTCGGAAGGCCCTCGAAGATCGTGCGGCCATCGTGGCGGATGCGGCTCGTCTTGCCGTGGAGCAGCCGGGCCGCGTGGGCCACGGTGCCTCCGAAGACGGCGCCGATGCCCTGGTGGCCCAGGCACACGCCCAGCGTCGGCACACGCGGGCTCACCTCCCGCAAGATCTCCGAGCACACGCCGAAGTCCCGCGCGTTCCCCGGGTGACCGGGGCCCGGCGACAACACGATGGCGTCGGGCGCGAGCTGCAGCACGCCCTTCAGGGTGATCGCGTCGTTCCGCACGACGGTCGGGTTCGCGCCGAGCTCCCCGAGTCGCTGGTAGAGGTTGTACACGAAGGAGTCGTAGTTGTCGATGATGAGGACGTTCATGCCGCCGCCTCCCGCAATGCGGCCTTAAGCCCGCCGAGCTTGGCCTCCGTCTCCGCGAGCTCCCGCCGCGGATGGGAATCCGCCACGATCCCGGCCCCGGCCTGGAGGTAGTATGTCGGGCCGTCCGCGAACAGCGTCCGGATCGTGATCGCCGTGTCCATATTCCCGTTCAGGGAGAAGTACCCGACCACCCCGGCGTACGGCCCGCGGGCCGTCCCTTCGAGCTCGTGGATGATCTCGAGGGCGCGGGGTTTCGGCGCGCCGGACACC
>JBBSVS010000382.1:0-1031 GCA_038046665.1 Thermoplasmatota archaeon | reverse complement strand
GACCCCGAGGCCGCGCAGCCAGCGGATAAGGCCGAACAGATCCTTGCGCACGTTCTGGAACTTCGCGAGGATCTCCAGGGCGTCGAGGGAATCGAGGACGAGCAGTCGGTAGTCGAAGGAGGACCTCAGTCCCTGCGTGTAGAGCTTGAACAGGTCCATCCACGGCTGATCGGCGGGTCCCGCGAACTTCTTCCGTAGGGCCGCGAGGTCGAGGATGCTCAGGTTCCCGTCCGCGGCCTCCATGCGGTAGCCCAGGCCCTCCGTGTGGTCTTGGAGGCTCGCCCGGCTCTGCTCGAGGGAGACGTAGAGGCCCTTCTCTCCGTGTCGGGCGTTCGCGTGCAGGAGGTGGAACGTGAGGGATGTCTTCATGGTGCCCGGCGCGCCGCTCACGAGGACGATGCTTCCTTCCGGAATCCCGCCACCGAGCACCTCGTCCAGGCCGTCCACATAGGTCTTCACGAGATTCATGATTGGTCCCCCGCGATCGCCTCGAGTCGCCTCCGGATCGCGTCGATCTGGCTGCGGATGCGCACTTTCTCCTGGGGGATGTCCACCACGTCGGCCATCGCGCCCAGGTCCACGGCCGCGCGATCCGCCAGGCGCGCCACGTCCTCGGGCCGCAGCTCCTCCGGCTTTCGGCCCAGCTTCGCGAGCTCGGACCGTAGGACGCCTTCGCCGGCATCGCCGAACTGCTCGACGAACACGTCCCGAGTCCGCTCGTACAACGGCTCCTTTTCCTGGAGGCCCTGAGCGGCCCCAAAGAGCTCGTCCACTTCCTTCCCCTTCCAGTAGTCGGCCGCGGTGACCACGAGCTCTCGGTCCGAGGCGGCCGCCGTTTTGGAAGGCCACTCGCCGTGGGAGAGGTCCTCCGGGGACCTCGCGGCGAAGGCCTGGAGGCTCTCCATGGCCACATGAGCCTGCGCCCGCAAGGCTTGGTTGGCCGCGGCGTCGGCCACGGATCCGCTGAGCTCGCCAATCGCCCGGTTGAGGAACTCGAGGAGGGCGGGGACCTTCTCCACGGTCACCTCGTG
>JBBSVS010000381.1:0-2048 GCA_038046665.1 Thermoplasmatota archaeon | reverse complement strand
GCCCACGGACTGGTGGGAGCGGCTCTACCGCTCCTCGGACATCAGCCAGTTGCCCTGGTACTCGCCCGACCTGGACGAGGACGTGGAGGCTGCCCTGGCGACCCATGCCCCCGGGCGGGTGAAAATCCTCGACCTCGGGACCGGTCCGGCGACGCAGGCCGTGCAACTCGCGAAGCGCGGGCACGACGTCGTGGCAACGGACATCTCGGAGACCGCGGTGCGGAAGGGGCGCGCCCTCGCGAAGGACGTCGGCGTGCGGATCGACTTCCGCGTGGACAACATCCTGGATTCGACGCTCGGGGACGCCCTCGTCGACGTGATCATGGACCGCGGCACCTTCCACGTGCTCCCGCCGGAGGCGCGGCCCGTGTACGTGCGGCAGGTGCGCCGCATCCTCCGCCCCGGCGGGTTGCTCTTCCTGAAGACCTTCTCGGACAAAGAGCCCAGGGACGAGGGACCGTACCGTCTCTCGCCCGGCGAGCTGCGCGCGTACTTCAAGGAGGGATTCGACGTGCTCAGCATCGAGGACACCGTCTTCTCGGGCACCGTGAGCCAAGCGCCCCGCGCCCTCTTCGCGGTCTTCCGACGACGTTGACGCCCGGCGCGCTCCACAATCTTAATACGGCCCCCGGCCTTCTGATGGACGAAGGGGACCTCCATGGCGTCGAAGAACGGGACGAAGACGACTCTCTCCCTGATCAAGGCGGACGTCGGCAGCATCGCGGGCCACCAGATCACCCACCCCGCGGTGGAGGACGCCGCCCGCGCGAGCTTGAAGGAGGCGAAGTCCCTCGGGGTCATCGAAGACTTCTACGTCACCCACGCGGGCGACGACATGCAGCTCATCATGACCCACCGCAAGGGCGTGGACAACCCGAAGATCCACGAGCTCGCGTGGCTCACGTTCGAGAAGGGCACGAAGGTGGCGAAGGACCTCCACCTGTACGGCGCGGGGCAGGACCTTCTCGCCGATGCGTTCAGCGGGAACATCCGCGGCATGGGGCCCGGGAGCGCGGAGATCGAGATGGTCGAGCGGCCGTCGGAGCCCGTGGCCCTCTTCATGATGGACAAGACCGAGCCGGGCGCGTTCAACCTGCCCATCTTCCGCACCTTCGCGGACCCCTTCTGCTCGGCCGGCCTCGTGATCGACCCCGCGATGCACCTGGGCTTCCGCTTCGAGGTCTGGGACATCGAGGAGCACGAGCGCATCTTCCTCAACGCCCCGGAGGAGATGTACGACCTGCTCATGTTCATTGGCTCCAAGGGGCGCTACGTGATCAAGCGGGTCTTCGCGCGCAGCGACAAGGTGCCCAAGGACGAGCCCGTGGCGTGCATCTCCACGGACAAGCTCTCCCAGATCGCGGGGAAGTACGTCGGGAAGGACGACCCCGTGGCCATCGTGCGCGTCCAGAGCGGGTTGCCCGCCATGGGGGAAGCCCTCGAGGCCTGGGCGTGGCCCTTCCTCGTGTCCGGCTGGAACCGCGGGTCCCACAACGGGCCCGTCATGGTCGTCGGCATGAAGGACAACCGCACGTCCCGCTTCGATGGCCCGCCGCGGTGCTTCGGCCTCGGCTTCCAGATCACCAACGCGAAGCTCATCACGCCGCCGGTGGACCTGTTCGACGATGCCGCCTTCGAGCCCACCCGCAGGCAGGCCGCGGAGATCGCGGACTACATGCGCAGGCACGGCCCCTTCGAGCCCCATCGACTGCCCATGGACGAGATGGAGTACACCACGATGCCTGAGCTCATGGAGAAGCACAAGGGCAAGTGGGAGAGCGTGAAGTAGGCGCGGTCATTGGCCGAGGACCTTCCGGTAGAAGGAGAACTTCGGCGGGCGCCTGCGATCCTCCGTGACATACCACGAGAACGTTTCCTTGAGGCCTTCGACGGGGTTCGTCGGCACAGCCGCAGCTGTGAAGATTCGGCAATCGGACGGATCCTGGAGAATCGATGGACCCGGCTCGGTCGCCATGGGACCTGGTGCCCGGGCGGGCGCCGGTTACCCTTGCGTAAGGGGAACTCGCCGACCACGATGCATGCAGAGG
>JBBSVS010000380.1:0-9149 GCA_038046665.1 Thermoplasmatota archaeon | reverse complement strand
GGGCAGGACGCGGCAGTCGAAGTAGAAGACGTCCTCCCCGGGGATCGTGTTCACGTTGGGCACGTTCGGTTCGTGCTTCGTGGGCTCGAAGGTGGACGTCCACGGGCGGAAGAGCGCGTCGGTCGCGGGGAACCGCTTCGGGAGCGTGGCGTCCAGGAGAGTGAGGAGGTAAGCGCCGGCGCGGGCCGCGTTCACCGCCTCGGCGGGCCGGCTCGCATGCCCCTGCTTCCCCGTCACGGTCACGCGGAGCCAGAGGAGGCTTTTCTCCGCGACCTCGACCTCGTTCCCCTCGGGCACGCCCCGGTCCGGGACGACGAAGACATCCTTGGGCCCGAAGAGGTCCTGCTCGAGGAGGTGCTTCACCCCGTACGTGCTGCCCGTCTCCTCGTCGGAGACGAAGGCGAAGCCCAGGGGACGCGCGGGCTTCACACGGGAATCGACGAGGGCCTTGTAGGCCGAGAGCACGGACACGAGGGCCTGGCCGTTGTCCTCCGTGCCGCGCCCGTAGACTCGACCGTCAACGAGCTCCGGCTTGAAGGGGTCGTGCTTCCACGCCTTCCGGTCTCCGGGCGGCACCACATCGAGGTGACCGAGGAACCAGAGGCGCGGACCCTTGCCGACGCGGGCGATGAGGTTCGGCCGCTTCCCCCCGGGCACCCGCTTGTCCGATGCATCGAACCGTTCGACCTTGAGGCCCATGTCCTCGAGGAGGCCCTGGAGGAACGTCGCCTTCTTGCCCTCTCCGTCCCCGCCGTTGTCGGGCCCGATCGCCGGGATGCGGCACAGGCCCACCAAGGACGAGACGGTCTCGACCTTGGACTTGTCGATCCGGGCCAGCACCTGGTCCAGCGCCACTGCGGCCTCCTAAGGGCCGCGCGTCGATAAAGGTTCCCTCCCGTCAGGTTTTCCAGACGGACGAAACGAGGGGCTGCTTCAGGTCGAACACATTTCCGTCCGGGTCGGAGAACTCGGCGATCCATTCGCCCCAGTCCATCCGCTGCGGCGGGGAGAGGAATCGTACGCCCTTCGCGCGGAGCCGCTCGTAGTCCGCCCGGATGTCATCCGTGAGGAAGGTAATCCCGGTCGGGCCCGGCTCGGTCTCCCCGCCACTCTCGCACAGGTGGACTCGGCTCCGGGGCGCGCGGGGGCCCATCTCGATCCAGTGCCCCGGGTCCTCGGGCGAACCTTGCACGGTGGGGTCCGGGTTCGGCGTGCTCGGGCCGACATACGCCACTGGGAGGCCGAGGACGTCTCGGTACCAGGGGATCGCCCTTCGCGCATCGGATACGACGACGGCCACGGTGTCGAGGCCCAAGAGTGTCATGGCATACTAGGAGGCGTATCCGAGACCCGTCTCTTGAATCTGCTTTCGAAGCGCCGTTGGCCGGTCAGCGCTCGGCCGCCCCGCGCCCGTACATCTTCGCGAACCACTCCATGACCTCGTGGTCGGAGATGCGGTCGACCTCTTCCTGGACCGCGAGCTCGTTCTCCTCCTCCCACGCGTCGATGATGCGCCGCGCGGACGGCTCGCCCTCGAACTCCGTGACGATGAACTCCGTCTTGCGCCGCTTCGCCTTGAACGAAGCGACCATCTCAAGACCGTCGAACACGACGTAGCAGTAGCCGGAGCGATACTTGGCGACGATGTCCTGGCGCAGGAAGAGGAACAGGTTGTCCATGGGCGTGAGGACGAACTTGCGCTTGGAGGAGAGGGACTCGATGCGGTCCAGGCCCTCCTTCACGACCCAGTAGAGGGTACGATCGCCGCGCGCGAGGAACCCCTTCGCGAGCCAGCCCTCCTTTTCGAACTCCTTGAGACGCTGGCGCGTCTCGCCCATGTTGAACTCGAAGCGCGTGAAGGAGGCCAGGGCCTCCGCCGACGTCACGCCGACGCTCCGGATCAGCCGCCGCAGGACCTCCCGGCGGGCCTCGTCGCGGGAGATCTTCAGGTCCGGCACGACGCGGTACCGGCGGTCCGGCGTCACGGTGATGTGCAGCCCGTCGTGGAGCCTGCGGACCGCCGCCGCCGTCACGCCGGGGGCGAGGTCGGAGAGGGCCAGGAGGCGCTGCCGGGAGATTGGGCCCTCCTCCGCGATCCGCTTGAGGACGTACTTCGCGTCCTTCGCGAGGGACGCGGCCTTCGCCGCTTTGAACAGGGGCAGGTCCTCCGGCACGAGGTACGTGGCGTACTCGGGGATGGCCTTCGCCGTCTCAAGGAGACCTTGGCGGTGGAGCCGATCCAAGGGGCGGAAGTCCTTCACGCGGAGGCGGGCCGCCAGGTCGGAACGGAGGCCACCGAGGGCCTTCGCGGCCGTGGGCACGTCGGAGAAGTGGGATTCGGGGGCGATTCCCTGGCGGTGGAGCACATAGGCCAGGAGCGTCTCCTTCTCGAAGTTCCGCGGCAGGATCGGACCATGGGCGAGGAAGTCGCCAAGGCGCACGAAGCCGGCCTTCGTCCATGGGGCCAGGTCCTCGGCCTCCGGGACGTCCTTCCCGAGGAACCGGGTGACGCGCAGGACGTCCACGCCCCGTGCGGAATAGAAGCCCATCATCCGCACAAACGCGGACACGGCCTCGGGGAGACACTCGGGGGCCACCAGGTCCAGCTCCCGCACCTCCACGCAGCCGCTCATCTCCCAGATCTCCGCAATTCCGACGAGGTCCCCGTCCTTCACGAGGGGGAAGAACCAGCCCTCCCCGTAGCGGGAGGCGACCTGGGCCCACAGGGGCTGGGTCCACGGATCGAGGAGAGAGAGCACCCGCAGCGGGTCGCGCACGCCCGCGGAGGCCGCCTTGCGGAGGGCGGGCAATTCGTCCGCGAGCAGGTACATCTCCGTCTCGGTCTTGCCCGTGACGAGGACGCGCGTGATTACACCTTCCTCCTCGAGGCGGTCGAGGAGCATCTCGAGCTCGTCCCATTCGAAACGGGCCCACTCGCGGATGCCGCTGAAGGGCACCGGACCGTAGGCCGCGAGGAAGTGCCGCACGAGCGTCTCCAGGGCGTTCGGCACCCTCGCCTGCGGCGGTTCGAAGGCCACGTACAGGTTCCGCGCGGTCCATCCGTCCCCCTGGAACTTGCGAATCACGTACACGTCGTAGTCGAGCTTGGCCAGGGCCTCCTTGACGCGCTCCTTTTCCACCTTGAGCTTGGCCGCCAGGTGGTACAGGTCCATGCCGTCGCTGGATCGGATCGCCTCGAGGGCCTTAGCCTCGAGCTCCGTGAGCGGACTGCGGGGGAACGCGGACAGGAAGAGGGGCACGTCCTTCGCGCGCACGTACCGCACGCGGCCGTTCAGGAAGCGGCCCTCCAGGATCTCCCCGGACTTGCGGCGCTTCAGCCACTCGCCGTAGTCGAAGCCGGGCGCGTGGTTCCACAGGTCGAAGACCATCCCGACCTCGAGGAAGAGGTCGAAGTAGTCGTCGATCGACTGGATGGAGGTGAACTGCTTGTCGAGCAGGAAGGCCTTCACCTGGCCCTCCTCGAAGACCTCCCGGGTCTCGCCCTTGCGCTGGAGGTGCCGGAGGTCCAGCGTCATCATGTACTGGAAGTCCCGGTCCACGAGGAAGTGGCCCGAGGACACGAGGCCCTCGGACTCGAGATCCCGGAGGGTCTCCTCGACGAGCTCGACCTCGAGCCCCAGGGCCACGGCGAGCTCCTGCGCCGTCTGTGGGCCGTCCGCCTCGAGGCGTTTCGTGAGGAGCTTGTCGAGGGCCTCGTCGAAGCCCGCCTTCGCGACCTCCCGGGAGAAGTACACCGTCTCCTCGACGCCCCGGCGCCCGATGAGGTAGGCCCGCTCGAGCTTCCGCAGGGCCTCGTTGAGGTCGTCCTTCTCCATCTTCGAGGCCCGCAGGACATCCTTGTGGTTCCGCGGCTTCTCCTGGATCAGGCGGAGGACCTTCTCCTCGGGGGGCTTGAGGCGGGCCCGCTGGGCGTTCACCGCCGCGTAGAGGGGCACTCGGTCCCTTGCGGTCCAGCGGATCCCCTGCGGGGTCCACACGCTCTCGACGAGGCCTTCGTCCATGAGCTGGCCCGCCCATTTCCGCACGTCGTCGCGGGACGCGGTCGCGACCTGGAAGACGCTGCGACCCTTCTCCTGGAGCAGGTTCGCGTCCCCCACCCGCTCCAAGTAGGAAAGGAGGTCCTCCTTCCGGGCCACCTTGGGGATCTTCTTGCGGAAGTAGTCCCGGATCTCCTCGGGCTGGAACTGAATCGAGGTGATCTCCGCCGTGGGCATGACGCGCTCGAGGACCTTGCGGTGCAGCTCCCGCAGCAGGGCGGAGCGGTCCTCCATGAGCACGAGGTCGGATACGCCCTGGAGGACGACGTTGTGGGCGAAGGGCGACGGGAGGCCGGAGAAGTCGCTCGTCTTCACCGCGATGTTCCCAGACTCGAGGCCCTGGAGGACCTCCCGGGCATGGTCCAGGTCCATGACCTCGTGGAGGATCTCGTTGTAGGTCTCCTTGACCACCGGGAAGTCCTCGATCTCGTGGAGCCAGTCCAGGACCCGCTGGGACCGCAATTGCTGGCGGCCGATGGACACCTCGTGGCCCTTGTAGTTGCGGAGGATCATGAAGGAGCGCGTCGCGCAGTGGCGGAAGCGCTGCTTGAACAGCTCCGTGTTCTTGATCGCACGGCGCAGGAGGTCCTCGAGGCTCTGGCTCGTGACGAGCCGGACCAGGCCGTCGATCTCGATGCGCCTCGGGACCGTGAGCATGAAGTTGTCGTCCGTCACGCTCACACGGACGTTCGTGTGGTGAGCCTCCGTGACCGCGAAGGCGTAGGCGCGGCTCAGGGCGTCGTTGACCCGCCGTCCGAAGGGGAAATGGAAGATTACGTTCCGGTTGCCCTTCACGTCGATGTAACCCTCCAAGAGGACCTGGCGGTCCGTGGGCAGGTCCTCGATCAGGGCGCGCTGTTCTTGCATGTGGGAAACGAGGGACTGGGCGGAGCCCGCGTCCACGCGGTACTCCTGGATGAGCCACTCCCGCGCGGCCGCCTCGCCGTCCTTCTCGATCTTGTCCGCCAGGGCCCGGCGGAATTCTCCGACGCCGAGGGAGAGGTCGAAGGACCGCGGGAGCATCTCGCCGGTCCAGGAGGGCACGGTCGGCCGACGCCCGGAGGCGTCCTTCACGTACACGGAGGTCCTGCGGGCCCGGACGAACTGGTGCGTCCGCCCGCCCAGGACGAAGATGTCCCCCGGGCTCAGGTACTCCACGAACTTCTCGCTGAGCTCCCCCAGGGGCGTGCCCCGCTCCGAGTACACGTGGTACGTCCCCTCCTCGGGGATCGTGCCCACGTTCGTGTAGTAGATCATCCGGGTGCCTTTCTTCTTCCCGAAGCGGCCCTCCTGCGAGTCGAACCAGATCTTCGCGAAGACCTTGATGTCCGGGTTGCGGGAGGACAGATAGTCGAGGACCGCCAGGAAATCCTTCTTCGTCAGGCCGTGGAAGGAGTAGGAGCGGCGGATGAGCCCGAAGGCCTCGTCCGCGTCCCAGCGCTTCTCCAGGGACATGCCCACGAGGGCCTGGGCGAGCACGTCCAGGGGGTTCGTGGGGATGTCCACGCGGTCGATGCGGCCGTCGTAGGCGGCCTTGGCGAGGGTCGCGCATTCCATGAGGTCCCAGGGCTCGAAGACGATCATGCGGCCCTTCGCTGTCTCGCCGTACGCATGGCCCGCGCGGCCGATGCGCTGGAGGCCCTTCGCCACGCTCTTCGGCGAGCCAATCTGCACGACGAGGTCGATGTAGCCGATGTCGATGCCCAGCTCCAGAGACGTCGACGACACGGCCGCCTTGAGCTCGCCTTTCTTGAGCTTCTCCTCCACGTCCAGGCGGGTGACCTTGGACAGGGATCCGTGGTGGGCCTCCAGGTCCTCCACGCCACGCTCCCTGAGCTTGAAGGAGACGTGCTCCGTCCCGCTCCGGGTGTTCGTGAAGATGAGCGTGGTGCGGTGCGCGTCGATGAGGTCGTTCAGGAGGTCGTACATCCGCGCGTTGGCCACTTCCATGGGCACCGCGGTCATGTCCTTGACCGGGCAGAGCACGGACAGGTCGAGGGACTTGCGCGTGTCGACCTCGACGATGTGCATGTCGCGGACCTTGCCGCCCGCGTAGCCGGCGAGGAACTTCGCCTCTTCCTCGATGGGCGCGATCGTCGCGCTCAGTCCGATCCGGACGAAGTCCTCCCCCGTCTGGTCCCGCAGGCGCTCCAGGCCGACGGACAGGAGGGCGCCGCGCTTCGAAGAGCATAACTCGTGGATCTCGTCGATGATCACCCACTGCACCTGGGAGAAGGCCTCCCGGAACTTCGGGGTGCTCAGGATGATCGCCAAGCTCTCCGGCGTCGTGATGAAGATGTGGGGCGGGCGGCGGGCCTGCTTCTGGCGCTCCTGGGGCGACGTGTCCCCCGAGCGGACCGCCACGCGGATCTCCGGCGCGGGCTTGCCCTCCTTGGCCGCCAGCTCCGTGAGCTCCCGCAACGGCTCTTCCAGATTCCGGTTGATGTCATTGGCCAGGGCCTTCAGCGGTGACACATACAGGCAGTAGATCTGGTCCTCGAGCTGCCCGCGCAGCTGCTTCGCGTAGAGCTCGTTGATGATGGACAGGAATGCGGTCAAGGTCTTCCCGCTCCCCGTGGGCGAGGAAACGAGGACGTTCTTGCGGGCGTGGATGAGCGGCACCGCATAGGCCTGAGGCTCCGTGAGGCCGGCGAACTTGGCGGTGAACCAGTCCCGGATGAGGGGCTGGAGGAGTCCCAGGACCTCCTCCTTCGTTGCTGCCTTCTTGACCTTATGGAGCATGGGGCGTCCTCGCACGGGAGACGGAAATCGCGAGGTATAGGAGCTGGACTTAAAAATGCTTATGGGATGGGTGGGCGAAACGGGGCATGCGCCCCCGCGTTTGCGGGAGCGGGTGCATCCGTACGATGCGGTCGTAAAGCGCTTATACCCCGGCCCCCTTTATTGAGCGCTCACAGGGAAGGCCGTGGGCCCCAAGGTGTACGGATGGCCGAGGAAACCGGGGAAGGCAAACGAGGCTTGAACCGCCGACAGTTCTTGACGATCACCGGAGCGGCCGCGGCCCTCGGCGCGGTCATCTTCGCCTCGTCCCGCTCGAAGGCCACCCAGAGCCTCCTGAAGCCGACGCAGCAGGCGCAGCAGATCCAGGGACGCTACGTGAAGGTGCCCGGAAAGGTCACGACCACGTCGTGGCTCTCCAAGCTGCTCGGCGGCAAGCTCTGAGTGGCAGCCGAAAACGTCGTCACGCGTACTCGTAGAAGCCGTGGCCGGACTTCTTGCCCAATCGTCCCTGGGCGACCATCTCGCGCAGGAGTTTCGCGGGCGCGTACTTCTCGCTGCGGAAGCCTTTCTGCAGGACCTCTAGGATCGAGAGGCATGTGTCCAGGCCGATGAAGTCGGCGAGCTCGAGGGGGCCCATGGGATGGTTCGCGCCGAGCTTCATCACGGCATCGATAGCTTCCTTCGTGGCCACGCCCTCTTGCAAGGCGAGGATCGCTTCGTTGATCATGGGCATGAGGACGCGGTTCGACACGAAGCCAGGCGCGTCGTGGACCTCCACGGGGGTCTTGCCGAGAGTCGCGCACACCTCCAGGGCCGTCCTCATCGTGGCCTCGCTCGTGGCCGGACCCCGGACCACTTCCACGAGCTTCATCACGGGTACGGGATTGAAGAAGTGCAGGCCCACGAAGCGATCCGGACGCTTCGTCGTCCCCGCGAGCTCCGCGATGCTGATCGAGGAGGTGTTGCTCGCGAAGATCGTCTCGGGACGCGCGAGCGGATCGAGCTCGCGGAACACGGACTTCTTCAGCGCGGGATCCTCGGGCACCGCCTCGATGACCAGATCGGCCTCCGCCGCCTCCGAGAGCTGCAACGTCCCATGAATCCGGGCCCGTGCGGCCTTCGCCTCCTCGGCGGAGAGGGACTTCTTCTCCACCGAGCGCTGGAGGCGGGTCTCGATCTTCGAGAGACCGCCGGAAACGAACCGATCTTCGATGTCCCGGAGGATGACGTCGTATCCCGAGACCGCCGCGACCTGAGCAATCCCGGAACCCATCTGACCTGCGCCCAAGACGGCAATCGTGCGGACGGCCATGGACCCGGGAAGAGCATCGGCTTATTTGAGACCCCGCGAAACCGGGGGAGGATTCAAACGCGCTCGACGATCATCGCCATCGCGTTGCCGCCGCCGAGGCACAGGGTCGCGAGGCCCCGCTTCCCTCCGCGGTCCCTCAGCGCGTAGATGAGCGTGGTCAGGATGCGCGCGCCGCTGCAACCGAGAGGATGGCCGAGGGCCACGGCCCCGCCGTTCACGTTGAGCTTCTCGTGGGGGATCCCGAGGTCCTTCATCACGGCGACGCTCGCGGCCGCATAGGCCTCGTTGTGCTCGATGAGATCGAAGTCGTCGATCGTGAAGCCGGTCCTCTTGAGGATCTTGCGCACCGCAGGAATCGGCGCCTCCATGACCAGCTCGGGCTTCACGCCCGCGGTCACGTAGTCCACGATGCGCGCGAGGGGCTTGACCCCGTGCCGATCCGCCGCCTCCCGGGACATCACGAGCATCGCGGACGCGCCGTCGCTGAGTTGCGATGCGTTGCCCGCGGTGACCACGCCGTTCGGCTGGAAAACCGGGGGCAACTTCGCGAGCTTCTCCAGGGACGTATCCTGGCGGATGCCCTCGTCGAGATCGACGCGGGCCTGGCCGGGCACGTCCACGGGGACGATCTCGTCCTTGAACTTCCCGTCGAGGGTGGCCTTCGCCGCGCGGCGGTGACTCTCCAAGGCGAATGTATCCTGCTCCTCCCGGCTCACCTTGAACCGCTCGGAGACGATCTCACCTGTAACACCCATGTGGAACTGGTTGTAGACGTCCCAGAGGCCGTCGTGGACCATGGCGTCGAGAAAGGGGACGTGGTTGTAGCTGATTCCCCAGCGGGCCTCCTTCACGAGGTACGGCGCGCGGCTCATCGACTCCATACCGCCCGCCAGGATGATCTCTGAGGAGCCCGCGCGGATCGCGTCGGAGGCGATCGACACGCTCTTCATCCCGGAGGCGCAGACCTTGTTCACCGTGACGGCGGCCACACGATCCGGAAGACCGCCCAACAGAGCGGCCTGGCGCGCGGGGTTCTG
>JBBSVS010000379.1:0-5698 GCA_038046665.1 Thermoplasmatota archaeon | reverse complement strand
CGACTTCGGCCTCGCGGTGGCGAACAGCCTCGCCGCTCTGGAATCCGGCGTCGAGGTGCCCCACACTTGCGTGAACGGCCTCGGGGAGCGCGCGGGCAATGCGAGCTTCGAGGAGCTCGTGATGACCCTCGAATCCCTGTACGGCGTCGACACGGGCATCGACACGTCCCGCCTGTACGAGCTCTCCCTCCTCGTGGAGAAGCTCAGCGGCGTGCCCATCGGTGTGCACAAACCCATCGTGGGCCACAACGCCTTCAGCCACGAGTCCGGCATCCACGCGGACGGCGTGATCAAGCACACCCTCACCTACGAGCCGATCCAGCCCGAGGCGATCGGCCGCCGGCGGCAGTTCATCTTCGGGAAGCACACAGGGTCCGCGGCGGTCGAGGAGAAGCTCCGCTCCCGCCACGTCGAGGCAAGCACGGAGCAAGTGCAGGCCCTCGTGAACCTGATCAAGGAGTTCTCCGAGAGCAAGTCCAAGGTGGACCCGCAGGCCTTCGTCGAGTTGTTCCATGAACGAGAGGAGCGCCGTCGTGGGGTGACGGACGACGAGTTCTGGGCCCTCGTGGAGACGGCGGGGATCCGGGTGCCCAAGGATACCCGCGGCTAGAGGCCCTCTTCCCTTCCCGTTCGGAGTGGGCGGCTCCCCGGCATGCTCCGCGGTGGCCCGAGGAGGCGATGTTTATGAACCCTGCCCGCCTCTGGGGAGGGCGGATCGACATGCCCGGCATGACCATGGCCGAGAAGATTCTCGCGCGCGCGAGCCGCACCGCGTCCGCGCGGCCGGGCCAGATCGTCGACGCATACGTCGACCTGCTCTACATGCACGAGATGCTCGCCCTCGCGATCAAGCCCTTCGAGGAGATCGGCGTCAAGAAGGTCTGGGACCCCGCGAAGTGCGTCGTGACGCTCGACCACTGGGTGCCGCCGCCCAACGAGCAGATCGCGCGGATGCACCAGGCCATCCGGGAGTTCTGCTGGGCCCAGGGTATCGAGCGTTTCCACGACGTCGGGGATCACGGGATCATCCACCAGCTCGTCGTGGAGCGCGGCTACGTGCACCCGGGCGAACTCGTCATCGGCTGCGACTCCCACACGAACATGGCCGGGGCCATGGGCGCCTTCGCCGCGGGAATCGGGGCCACGGAGACCGCCGCGGTCATGGCCACGGGGAAGCTCTGGCTCAAGGTGCCCGAGACGCTCGACGTGCGCGTGCACGGGAAGCTCGCGAAGCGCACGGGCGCGAAGGACGTGATCCTGAAGGTCATCCAGACCACGGGAGACGCCGGCGCCGCGTACAAGTCCGTCGAGTTCCACGGGGACACGATCAAGGTCTTTCCGATGAACGAGCGCTTCACCCTGTCCAACATGACCACGGAGATGGGCGCGAAGGCGGGGATGGTCCCTTCGGACGAGTCGACGAAGAACTACTTGGAGGCCGCGGGCGCGAAGGACGCGTACCGACCGCTCGATTCCGATTCCGACGCGGGCTACGTCAAGGTCTACGACATCGACGTGAACGGGATGGGACCGCAGGTCGCCTGCCCGAACAACCCCGCGAACGTGAAGCCCATCGAGGATGTCGCGGGCACGAAGATCGACATGGCCTTCCTCGGATCCTGCACGAACGCGCGGATCGAGGACCTCCGAGCCGCCGCGGAGATCCTGAAGGGAGAGAAGGTCGCGCCCCACGTTCGCCTCATCGTGACGCCGGCGAGCCAGGCGATCTACCGCCAGGCCGTGAAGGAGGGTCTCGCCCAGATCTTTCTCGAGGCCGGAGCGACGTTCACCTCGTCCACATGTGGGCCGTGCTTCGGCGGCCACATGGGCGTCCTCGCGCCGAAGGAGGTCTGCATCTCCTCCACGAACCGCAACTATCCGGGCCGCATGGGGAGCCCGGAGGCGCAGGTGTACCTCGGCTCTCCGTATACTGTGGCCGCGTCCGCGCTGCACGGCGTCCTCACGGACCCCAGGGAGGCATGACTGTGCAGACCATGCTCACTGGCCGGGTCTGGAAGTTCGGCGATGGCATTTCTACGGATCACATCATCGCCGGACGGTACCTCGGATCCTCGGACCCGCAGGTCCTCGGGGAGCACGCGATGGAGAACGTTGACCCGCAGTTCGCGAAAAAGGTCAAAATGGGTGACATCATCGTGGCCGCGACGAACTTCGGCTGCGGCTCGAGCCGCGAGCAGGCTCCCATCGCCCTCAGGGCGGCAGGCATCTCCTGCGTTGTAGCGAGTACCTTCGCCCGCATCTTCTACCGGAACTCGATCAACATCGGCTTCCCGGTGATCGAGTGCCCCGGTCTCCACGAGAAGGTGAAGGAAGGCGACACAATCGCTGTGGATCTCGAGGCGGGTCACGTGGTCCTTCCAGGCGGCGAGAAGATTCCGTCTCAACCGCTGCCGCCGAACATCTTGGAAATCCTGCGGGCAGGTGGCCTCGTGCCGAAGCTAAAGGCAGAGCTCGAAGCGACGCGTGTCTGATTTGACAAAGTCCTGGTAATGGGGCAGTAGACGGCTATTGGCCAGAGGGGGCCCTGCGCCACAGGGGGCCTTTACTCCATAGGAATCTAGAGAAGTCCGACGAGGTTTTCCATCAAGAGATGCGATGCCAAGGGCTCTCTGGAATCCGACGGCTTCCCCCGCCCGCTTGTTGACAAATCTTTTTCAACGGTCGGACAGAATAGAGCAGCCGGATGGGAAGCAGGCCTACCCCCTCTCGTGGTTTCTCACGGTCTTCCTGGCGGCGGTCGCACCCGTTGCACAACGCGAACTTCCCCTTGGAGGCGTCTTGCCCGTGAACGGACGGGGTCCATCGATCTCCGCGAAGTCGCCTATGTTGCACGAGGGGGATGGAGTTCGCCTGAAGTTTCTGTATCCCGGCGGCCAGGTGGAGATCCTCGACTGCACTTGGATCGCGATCGTGGGCTTGGGTCCGAACGGCCAGGAGGCGCAAAGCCAGTGGGTCGTCATCGATTTCCAAGGCCGGCACATCTGGAAGCCGCTCGGCTACCTCGTCCAAGCCGAGGTAATCGAGGAGAACCACCATCCCACGTTCCGCCCGGAGGAGACGTACGGGAAGGCGACCGAGGACTTGGGTTACCACCGCTGATTCCTAGCGTGGTGCGACCTTTCCAGCCCGGTCGATTCGTCAGGCTCGCGGTTTTGGTTCTCCGGTCGCCCGCGAGATTTGTCGGTCCCTCCGCGAGCCGCTCGCCGACTCTGGATTCTCGGCGTTCCGACGCGGAAGCGAAACCCTCATTACCTCGCATGATATTACTTGGCACGCCCACCAAGCGAAGGCCCCGCGGGGTGCGGGGGCAGGGGGTGATTGGTTGGTCGATTTGTCGGAGGAGAGCGTCGTCTTTCTACGTGTCACGCCGGGTCACGTCGAGCGGGCCCTGGCCGAGCTTCGGCAGCATCCGAAGGTCAATGAGGCGGAGGCCGTCATGGGGCTCTACGACATTGCAGTAACCGGCGCGTTCCGGAACGCGGAGGAGCTACGGAAATTCCAGGGGGAGATTGAGTCGAAGGACTTCTGTGAAGGCTGCGCAGCCCATCCGGGCTTCGAGAACTGGCGCCGCGAAGAGAAGCCGAGGGAGGAACCGGTGAACGGCTGGACCTTGATCCGCGCGGTGGACGTGGACCGAGCGATGAAGGAACTCCAGCGCGTGCCGTCCGTAGAGCGGATCATCGGCACGACGGGGGAGTACAACCTCATCGTCCGGATTGGCGCTAAGGACCCGAATGCACTCCAGGAGACCGTCATCCGGGAGATCCAGAAGGTCCACGGCGTCCGCCGGACGGAAACGAGGAC
The DNA here is from genome assembly GCA_038046665.1 of Thermoplasmatota archaeon. Classification (GTDB taxonomy): domain Archaea; phylum Thermoplasmatota; class Thermoplasmata; order RBG-16-68-12; family RBG-16-68-12; genus RBG-16-68-12. The sequence goes on along the minus strand of JBBSVS010000379.1, from coordinate 1,873 downwards.
CAGTTTAGCGAAATCGTGAGGAGGGAAGGGCCGAAGACCCTTCCGTTCCTCTTTTTCAGGCGATTCGAGGTCCATCATCCGTCGGTCATCTTCCCGGTTAGGGGAAGCGGCCGGACGGCAACCCGCAATGCCTGCGGGGAGCATGGGTCATGTCGCCCCCTGTCCGCTGCGCGGCCGCGTGTGCGCGTTAACCTTGAACAAGGTTAACAGAAGCTTTGCGCCAATGCGCAGGACAGTCCGAGGTCCGCCCGAATGCTTATCTGGGCTTGCGGCTTGCGCGTCGCGATGGCGTACAAGCTCGTCCTCCTCCCGGGCGACGGCACGGGCCCGGAGGTCATGCGCGAGGCCGTGAAAGTCCTCAAGGCCGTGGAAGATTCCTTCGGTCTGAAGTTCGACACGGTTCCCTATCCCGCCGGCGCGCAGTACTACCTCGACACGGGCGCGGAGTGGCCCGATGGCTGTTACGAGTCCTGCAAGGCCGCGGACGCGATCCTCCTCGGGGCCGTCGGCCTTCCGGAGGCCATACTGCCTAACGGCGACCTCGCGGGCATTGGCGTCCTCTTCGGCCTGCGCTTCGGACTCGACTTGTACGCGAACGTCCGTCCCACGAAGCTCTACCCGAACGTGCGCCACAAGGTCCACGACGCCTTCAAGCAGGTCTGGGAGCCGGGCAAGGTGGACTTCGTCATCGTCCGGGAAAACACGGAGGGCCTCTACACGCCGACGCGCGGGTATCTGGACCGCGGCGGCGTCAAGGAGCTCGCGATCGACAGCCGCGTGATCACCCGGAAAGGCGCGGAGCGCGTCATCCGCTTCGCCTTCGAACTCGCGAAGAGGCGCAAAGGCGCGCCCGCGGACGGAAAGCATCGCGTGACCTGTGTGGACAAGTCGAATGTGACCGCCGGATGCCGACTCTTCCGCGCGGTCTACGACGAGGTCGCCGCGAAGTACCCGAAGACCCAGAAGGACTACGCGTACATCGACGCGTTCCTCCAATGGCTCGTGCGATCCCCGGAGGCCTACGACGTCGCCGTAACGTCCAACATGTTCGGGGACATCGCGACGGACCTGGCGGCGGTCCTCCAGGGCGGCATGGGCATGGCCGCCGGCGGAAACATCGGCGACGAGCATGGGATGTTCGAGCCCATCCACGGGAGTGCGCCCAAGTACGCGGGCAAGGATGTCGTCAATCCGACGGCGATGATCCTGGCCGCGCAGATGATGCTTGAGTGGCTTGGGCGGAAGCGCAAGGACAAGACGCTCCTCGAAGCCTCCGTCGTCGTGGAGAAGGCGGTGGAGTCCGTCCTCGCCGAGGGCAAGGTCCTCACGTATGACCTCGGCGGAACGGCGAAGTGCAGCGAAGCGGGGACCGCGATCGCCAACGCGGTCACGAAGCTTGCGAAGACGTCCCGATGACGCACGCCCCGTTCAATAGCGGAGGAACACGAAACGGCAGGCCGGGCAGCGGTACCCGTTGATGTAGACGTTGCCGAACCCGTCGGGCTTGACGAGGACCTCGCCGCCTAGAGCCAATTTCGTCTTCTCCTTCGTCCACTTCGCGCCTTCGACGAAACTCTCGGCCACCAGGAAGCCTTTCATCATCGGCTTGCCACAGGAGGGGCACACGCCTTCTTCCATCCGTAGGAGAACAGACTTCCCGGCCATAATGGTTGCCGTGGGCCTTCCCCGGGAACCGTCACAGGGGGAACTTGTCGAGCATCTCGGGCCGGCGACGCTCCCCGCTCGCCAGGTACTGCTCCATCTGCTCCCGGAGTGCCGGCGTCATCTCCGCGAAGACATCCTCGAAGAGGCTCTCCAGGGGCGGCGGTGGGGCCCGTTCGACCTCCTTGATCGTGTCCGAGATGAGATCGTC
>JBBSVS010000378.1:691-9552 GCA_038046665.1 Thermoplasmatota archaeon | reverse complement strand
GGCGACCCCGCGAGCGTCCCCGTCCACGAAGACGGCCATCTGGTTGGTGGGGTTGCCCGTGTCGATTTGAATCGCCGTGCGCTGGTTCCCGAGGAAGTCCGTGTAGGTTACGTTGAGGACTTTCTCGTGGATTAGGATCTGCGCTCCCGGCGACCACCCGGCGTAGCCGTTTCCCAAGCGAGCGCCGTAGAGCCTCGATCCGCTCACGGACACGAGGGGCCAGAAGCCCACGACGAGCAGCAGCCCCAGGATCGACAGGACCACTCCCACGACGACGGTGCACCGCATGCCTCACGGACCTCCGTTCGCCCCGCCGGGTTTCTTGAGAGCGGCGTGCGCGGCCGGGGGCAAGATGTCCTCCACCTTGAAACGTTTGAGGAGCCGCTTGAGCAGGGGCGGCGTGGAGAAGGTCGTCACGATCGTCATGATGATGAGCGCGGAGTATAGGTCCGCGTCGATGATGCCCGTGGCCAGGCCGACCTGGGCGAGCAGGAGCTCCATCATTCCTCGCGCGTTAAGGCCGACGCCGAGGGCGACGAGGGGCGCACCTCGGAAGCCCGCCGCGAACCCGCCCAGGATGCCACCGAGGAGCTTCCCCGCGAAGGCCAAGCCGGTGACGGCCACGATGAGGGGCCACGCGTCCAGGGTGAAGGAGAATCGCAGGCCGATGTAGGCAAAGAAGATCGGCGTCAGGAGTCCGTAGCTCACCGCGCTGATCGAGCGGCGGATCTGGTTGAACTCTTCGCGCCCCATGAGCTGGGGCGTGATCAGCACGCCGGCGTAGAACGCCCCGACGGCGAAGTGAATCCCGACGCTCTCCGCCGCCGCACCGAGGAGGAGGGCTAGGATGACGCAGATTGCGAAGGCCCCTTCGGGGGCCTTGATGTGGCCCAGGAGGCGCTGCATGGGCGAGGGACCGTCCTCGGTCGAGTGGCCCGTACGCTTCAAGATTATCCCGACGAGGATGATGAGCCCCACGAACAGGAGGATCTTCACGGCGATGAAGGCGGCCGTCGACGCCCCGGGCGCGCCGCCCACTTGGCTGAAGGCCACGACGAGCCCGAGCATCCCGAAGGCCACGAGGTCGTTCGCCAAGGCGACGGAAACGATCGCGCGGCCGAGGCGGCTGTGGAGCAGATTCAGATCCATCAGGATGCGCACGCTCACGGGGAGCGCGGTCACGGCCATGGCGGTCGCGAGGAACAGGGACTGGGTCAGGTTGAACCCCAGGGTCTGGGCGAAGGCATAGCCCAGACTGAAGGGCAGGATGAACTCGACCACGGCCACGATGATGCTGCGCTCATGGATGGCCTGCCGCAGTCCCTCGCGGCCGAGCTCGATGCCCGCGAGGAGGACGAGCACGAAGACGCCCAGGGTGGCGACGACGTTGAGGGACGCGCCGAGGTCCGTGACGGGGTTCGGGTCGATAAGCCCGAGAAGCATGGGCCCCAGGACGATCCCGGCGAGGACCTCGCCGAGCATGGGGGACTGGTGGATCCTCTCCATGCCTTCGCCCGCGAGGCGGGCCACCCCGAACAAGACGAGGAGGGCGACGATGAGTTCCACGGGGCACGTCCAGCCGGAGGGCCCCTCTCAGCCGGTCGGGCGCTATTTAGGGGTTCCCAGCCGGTTATCGCGGATGGAAGGGTCCCCTCGCGACGGACGGGCGGCGGACGTCACTTGACCGACGCGATGAAGTCAGCCATGGGCACCGCGGGCAGCGTGACCGCACGGAAGTTCCCCGCCTTCGCGATGAGCGCGGAGGCCTTCATCACCGTGGCATCGTCCGGACCCTCAATCACCGCGACGAAGTCGTAGGCGCCCAAGGTCGACCAGGCCTGGACGAGCTTGCAGCCGTTCGCCTCGAATATCCTACGGGCCTCCGCGATCATGTCCCCAAGTTTCTGCACGTTCCGGACCGCCTGGTCCGTCAGATTCCCAAGTCGGATGTATGTGGGCACGGGCTCACCGGCCAGCGGCTACACGCTTGTGGGCCAAGGATTTTGTCCTTTCGCCGCGTTGGGCCCTGGGCCTCTGGACGCCATGGCGCTCAAGGACAAGCTCCGCATCGGCTGCAGCGGGTGGGGCTACGACGACTGGCTCGGAAGCTTCTACCCGAAGGCCACGCCCAAGTCCGACTACCTGTCCCTCTACTCGAAGGTCTTCGACATCGTCGAGGTCGACTCGTCCTTCTACCGCTCGCCCGGGCCCGCGATGACGAAGCAGTGGTACAAGAGCACGCCGCCCGGCTTCCTGTTCACGATGAAGATGCCTAAGCGCATCACCCACGAGAAGAAGCTCAAAGAGGTCGCGGAGAACCTGGGTTGGTTCTACGCCTCCGCAAAGGAGCTGAAGGAGAAGTGCGGGCCCCTCGTGGCCCAGCTCCCGCCCTCGATCAAGTACGACACGCACTGGACGCTCATGCAGGAGTTCGTGCGATCCCTCGACGTGAAGACGTTCCCCCATGCGATCGAGTTCCGCCACAAGTCCTGGTTCCGGGACGACGTGTACTCGCTTCTGCGGGACCGCAACGTGGCCATGGTCTGGACGGAGAACCAGTACCTCCGCAGCGCGACGGACGTCACCGCGGACTACGTGTACCTGCGCATGGTCGGCGACCGCGAGCTTACCGAGTTCCACGAGGTCCAGAAGGACAAGTCCGCGGAGATGCGCGCCTGGTACAAGGAGCTCGACGAGGCCGCGGACTCCGTGAAGGGGGCCATGGTCTTCTTCAACAACCATTACGCGGGTTTCGGCCCGGGGAGCGTGAACGAGTTCCGCCGTCTCTCGGGCCTTATGGAGTACGAGTTCCCCGCGCAGGGCGGTGCGTCCGCGGGGCAGAAGAGCCTCGGAGATTTCGGATGAGCGCGACCCTCCTCGCGTGAGGAATCGGGATTGCCATGGCGCGCGTGATCTTCCACGTGGACATGGACGCCTTCTACGTGAGCGTCGAGCGGAGGGAGGATCCCTCCCTCGTCGGGAAAGCCGTGATTGTAGGCGCAGACCCGAAGGAGGGAAAAGGCCGCGGGGTCGTCATGGCGTGCAGCTACGAGGCGCGGGACCTTGGCATCCGAAGCGGGATGCCAATCAGCATGGCCTGGAAGAAGGTACCCGAAGCGGTCTACCTCCCGCCCAACTACGACCTGTACGGTTCGGTCTCCGAGAACGTGATGAACCTCCTGCGCCCCTTCGCGGGCGTCTTTGAGCAAGTGAGCATTGACGAGGCGTTCCTTGATGTCTCCTCAGAGGTCCCCGGGTTCGACGGCGCGGCGGAGTACGCGCGCGGGATTAAGGCGGCGGTGCGCGCGCAGGAGGGGCTTGCCTGCACCATTGGTGCCGCGCCGAACAAGTCCGCCGCCAAGATCGCCTCGGACCTTGCGAAGCCTGATGGACTGAAGGTCGTCCGCCCGGAGGAGGTGGCGGCATTCCTCGACCCTCTTCCGGTCACCAGGATTAGCGGGGTCGGTTCCAAGACGGCCCAGGTCCTCGAGCGGGTTGGAGTGCGGACCATCGGGGAACTCGCGAGGTTCCCGGGTCCTGAGTTGAAGAAAATCTTGGGGAAGAATGCGGTCTGGCTTTGGGGCATCGCCCATGGCCTTGAGCAGATGCCCGTGGAGGAGCGCCCCGATCCAAAGTCCATTAGCGTGGAACGGACTTTCGATAAGGACGTCTCGGACTGGGAGCTGTTGAGACGGACCCTGGATGACATCAGCCACAACGTCTATCTGCGGGCGAGGGCACAAGGGGCCGCGTTCAAGACCGTCGGGATCAAGATCCGCCTCGAGGGCTTCCAGACGCACATGCGCGAGCGGACGTTGGGCTCCCACATCCTAGACGAGGCTGCACTCGCCCAGATGGCCCACGATCTCACGAAAGAGTTCGAAGGGAACGGACGCGCGGTGCGCCTACTCGGCGTGCGGGTCGCGAACCTCGTGCGGCCGAAGGCCGCTCAGCCGCGTCTCGTCGACTTCTCCGACGACTCGGCCTAAGCCGGATACAGGGGTGCCTCGAGCTTGCGTCCGCCCGTCTGTTCGGCGAGGACGGAGCCCAGAATCGGTATCCCCTTCCGGATGTTGGAATCGCTGGGGAAGGAGAAGTTCAGGCGCATGTGGTTGACCCTCGGCGTTCCGGCGAAGAACCCGTGGCCGGGGATGTAGATCACGCCGCGCGCTGCCGCCTTGGGCAAGAGCGCCTTCGTGTCGATGCGTTCGTCCACCGTGGCCCACAGGAACAGGCCACCCTTGGGGTGCGTCCACGTCGCGGTCTCGGGAAACGACTCCTTCATCGCCTTGAGCATCACGTCCCGCTTGCGCCGGTACAGCTTGCGGATCGTAGGCAGGTGCTTCTCCAGCAGACCGAGGCTCAGATAGCGTTCGGCGACGCGCTGCCCGAAGCCGTTGGTGAAGAGGTCCACGCCTTGCTTCGCGAGCGACATCTTGTTGATCAGGTCCGCGGGCCCGTGGGCGAAGCCCACCCGGAAGCCCGGCGCGAGGACCTTGCTGAAGCTCCCCAGGTACACGACCCAGCCTTCCTTGTCCATTGCCGCGAGGGGTGGGACGTGATCGCCCTCGAAGCGGAGGTCGTAGTAGGGGTCGTCCTCGATGACGGGGACCTCGTAGGTCGCCGCGAGGTCCACGAGGCGCCGCCGCCGGCGGGCCGACATCGTCACTCCCGTGGGGTTGAGGAACGTCGACACCACATAGATGAACTTGGGCCGCAGGCCGTCCATCGACAAGGCCCGCAGGTCCTCCTCGAGAACGTCCGTGAGAATGCCCTCCTCGTCCGTGGGCAAGCCATGGTACGTAGGCTGGTAGACGGACAATGCGGTGAAGATCCCCAGGTACGTGGGCTGCGTCACCGCGACGAGGTCCCCCGGGTCCACGAAGATGCGGCCCAGGAGCTCGAGGCTCTGCTGGGCGCCGTGGGTGACGAGGATATCCTCTGCCGCGGCGTGGATGCCGCGCGAGGCCAGCATGGTCGCCAGGGCCTCCCGCAGGCTCGGGTCCCCGCTCGTGGGCCCGTACTGCAGGGACGGCGTGCCGTCCTCGTGGAGGAGCTCCTCGAAGACGATCTTCAGGTCCTCCACCGGGAAGGCGTCCGGGCTCGGCAGTCCGCCGCCGAAGCTGATCACCGTGGGGTCCTGAGCGTACTTCAGCAGCTCGCGAACGTCCGATCCCTTGAGCAACTTCGTGCGCTCGGAGAACAGGGGTTCGAGATTGGGTGCCATGGCCGTCGGCGGTGAATAGGGCACTCGGAACTCGTGAATCAACCGCATATGTTGTAACGTTGAGACGATGTGACACGACGGGCCGTTCGCGCGGTTGGTGTACGTTGGGATGGTGGGGCCATCTCGAAATCTCAGCGACGGTCTCGATGTGTGATTCGCGGCAGGAAACGTCCGGTCGTGGACGCGTAGACCTCGTACTCCGCCCCGAACCCCTCGGGCGAGCGGAGGAGCGCCTCCTCGATTCCGACGCGGTGGAGGGCCGTGGCTGCCATGAGGACCGCGACGAGGAGGAGCGGCGGGCTGAGGAAGAAAAGTCCCAGCCCGACGGCGACCGCGATGTTCGCCGTGTACGTCGGGTGACGCATTCGTGCGTAGGGCCCTTCCCGCACGAGGCGGTGCCCGCGCGTGACCTGGATGCTGGGGGTCATGTAGGCTCCAAGCACCCGGAGGGACCAGACGACGAGGCCCCCGCCGGCGGCCCAGAGCACCAACCCCGCAGTCTGCACGACCTCCGGTCCGGGGAACTCGCCCACGGCGGGCCATGCGTAGAACCAGCCGGACAGGAGCAGGACGCCGACGCTCCACAGCTGGGAGAGGGCGATGACGAGGGGCCAGACGACTTCCGCCCACATGGCGGGCTCCCGCTTCGCGACCACGGGACCCCTCTCCCGCGGGCGCCGCAACGTCATCCCGAGCAGAATCCCGCCCGCGACGGTGCCCGCGAGCACGACGAATGCCAGGAGGCGCACGGTATCCTGGCCCAGCATCGACCCGGCCACGACCGCGGCAGAATATGCCCTTGTGCGTCAGTTGAGGCCTCGGGCCGAACGGGTCTCGTGGACGACCTTGAGCCCCATCGTCGACATGAGGCGAAGACTCTCCGCGGGATCGAGGCACTCCGCCGCGATGACGCCCTTCTGCTTGATCTGCCCGCGTGTGAACTGCGTCGCGAAGACCGCCGCGCCGGTGCCGACGAGGTACCCGGTCGCCGTGGCCCCGTACTTTCCGAAAGCTTCCTCGTGCTTCATGCCCGTGTAGAGGCGGTGCACGACGCGCTCGCCGTCCTTCCAGCCTTCCACCTCGACGACGATCATTGCGGCCCCCGAGACCTTCCCGATGAGCTCCGTGGGCCGCGGCAGGAGCCGCATTAGCACCTTCCTCGGGGCGACCTTCATCCCGTCCACCTCGATGGACTCCTCCCCCAGGACGCCGAGTTCCCGGAGCAGGTTCAGTGTGCGGAACAGTTGGTCGTCGATCGCCAGCTTGAGGTCCGCGAACTTCAGGCCCTTGCCGATGAACTTCCCCAGGGTCTCCGGCTCCTCGTGGTCCATCCAGTACACGGGTTGCGGGCCCACGGGCTCGGGGAAAGGATAGACCTCCCGCCCGCTCCAGGGCGGCACCTTCACGATCTTCCCGTCCTCGAAGTACAGCCCGGGGCTGAAGACCTCCTCGAGGAATGTCTCCGGGGACCAGACCACGGGGAGCGGGGTGTCGGGGGACATGGCCGTGTCCCCGTCGCGGATCTTGATCGAGTCCACCGTCTCGAGTCCGTCGGCGCCCACGCGGGCAAGGACGTTCCCCAGGCCGGGATCTTCCCCGCCTCCAAGGAGGGCCGTGAGGCCCGCCTTCTTGAACCGCGCGTCGAAGGGGAACTGCTTGGAGGGCAGGGAGGAGAGGTCCATGTAGTTCGCGCCCGCGTCCAGGCACGCCTCCATGAGGTTCAGGTCCAGGGTGACGTGGGCCGCGTTGATTGCGAGGTCCGCTCCCTCGATCACCTTCGCCAGCGTACCGGGGTCCGTCCCCCGCACGGGCACGACGCGCGTCTTCCTGCTCTTTAGCCGCGACGCGAGGGCCTGGGCCCGTTCCGGGAACTGCTCCGCGAGGACGAGCTCGTCGATCTCCTTCAGGCGCACGAGGTGGCTGGCGGCCACGGAGCCCGTGGCTCCGGCTCCGAACACGGCGATGCGGATGCTGTCACTCCCTCGGGGGCGGCACCGCAGGGACGGCTTCTAAAGGCTTCGAGTGGCCGGTCCGCCGCCCGACCGGAGGGCCTCCCAGTCGCTGCGGAGCAGGCCGTAGACCACCTGGTCCGCCGGACCCGACGCAGTCCGTTCCGCCCCCCGCAACACGCCCTCCTGCCGGAATCCGAGGCGCTCGGGAAGGGCTCGGCTCCGATCGTTGCCCGCGGCGGCACGGATCTCCACGCGGTTGAACTCGAGTTTTCCGAAGGCGTAGTCCACCAGGGTCCGGCAGGCCCGAGTCATGATGCCCTTTCCCTGGAAAGGAGCCGCAAGCCAGTATCCGATCTCCGTCTTCCTGTTCGTCCAGTCCCAGTAGTGGTATCCCATGACTCCCGCGAGCTGGCCGCGGTACCAGACGCTGACCTGGAATCCGTCATTCCGACGGAGCTGCTCCTGGGAAGACTTGATGAACGCGAGCGTGTCCCCCGCGGATCGGGTGTCGTCGACCCATGGCAGCCACCGTCTCAGGTACTCCCGGTTCTGGTCCGTCAGGGCGAAAAGTGCGGGCGCATCCTGCTCCCGGACCGTCCGGAGCTCGATCTCCTCGTCCACCCGGATGCGGGCCGGATGTCTCGTGACGAGCCGTGCGGACCTCTTGCGGGGCACGGGTTCGCGCATGAGGGCGCGGGTCCCAAGTACCTTGTGGGGAGCGGGTAAGATCCCGATTGACACTTAGTGGCGAGGCCCCTTCGTGGAGGGAGGCACCTTCACACCCACGTTCTTCGCGAGCTTCCGCACATCCTTCTCGCTCATCCACTCCGTCTTGAGGTACTCAAAGAGCTCGCGGTCCGTCATCCCGAGACGCCGACCTTCGGCGACGCAGTGGTTGTACGCCTCGATCTCCGTCGGGGCGTCCGGATAGGAGAAGCCGTCCGGGAAGAGTTCCTTGCCCTCTCGGAACTGGCGCACGTGGACGAGCTCGTGGACCACGTCCAGGTAGATGTCCCGTGGCTTGCCCGTCCGCAGGTAGTGCGTGGACACCATGAGGTGCCCGTCCTCGTCGCTCACGCCCATGTAGGCCCACTTGGACGAGAAGTACTCCACCCGGAGGGAACGCAGGACCGCCTTCGTGCCCGGACCGAAGGTGGCCTGCACGGCGGCGACGTCCTCGAAGCCCTTGAAGCGATCCGTGAATCGTTCGAACTTCAGGGGGATCTTACGCGGGATGCTCACCGGAGGCAGCGGGTGCTTGGACGGCATGGCTCAACCCTTTCTCGGCCAGCACCCGAAGCGCCCGTTCCACATGGGGTTTGGGGTTTAGGGACTTGAAGGAGTCCACGATCGTGCCGTCCGGGCCGATCACGTAGGTCACCCGCTTGGCCATGCCCATGAAGCCAAGAGTGTTGTAGGCCCGCACGATCTTCTTGTCCGGGTCCGCCAGGAGCGGGAAGTTCAGGTTGTGCTTCGCGCGGAACTCCCGGTGGGAGGCGGTATCCTGGGTGCTCACGCCCAGCACGACGGCCCCGAGGGCCTGGAACTTGTCCTGTTCGTCTCGGAAGGCGCAGGCCTCCATCGTGCACCCGGTCGTCATGTCCGCGGGGTAGAAGTAGAGGACCACCGGCCGGCCCGCGAACTCTCGCAGGCGCACGGGGTTCCCGTCCTGGTCGACCGCT
>JBBSVS010000378.1:0-681 GCA_038046665.1 Thermoplasmatota archaeon | reverse complement strand
CTTCGTCTGCGCTTGGTAGTTGGCCTTGCCGGCGGTTACGTCGAACGTTCGGAGAGGCAGCATTATGATGTAGATGCCGTTGACATCCGTCTCGTTCCACGCGTTCTCAGTCGGGCCCGCGGACACGCGGGCCCCGGCAAGCGGGTTCCCGTCCTGGTCGACCGCTTCGAAATCCGGGGCCTTCGTCCCCGGCGCGAGGATGTCCGCCATGATCTCGCCCGCAACGACAAACCCGTGCCTCTTGAAGCCTTGCCCCCATCCCGGCGGGGGTTAGGTGGTCCGCATAGGTGTTGTCATATTGATGGGTTCATTGTTTATTTTCATGTATTCTCATCTAATCCGACAATACTAGCATGAAAACCGTTAAGAACCTCCTCGTTCTTTTGTATAGTCCCATGGCCTCCTCCGGGGACGTCCTGCCCGTAGATGAACTCCGCACATCCTACCGCCTCGTGCGGGACCCGAAGATGCAGCGAGTCCTCCGCGTCCAGGCGGCCCTGGGCACCGCAATCCGGGAGTACCTGAACGGCCAGGGGTTCGTGGAGCTCCTCCCGCCAATCATCGGCCCCGTGACGGACCCGGGCATCCGAGGCGCGAAGCAGGCCACGTTCAACTTCTACGGTCGCGAGTACAAGATCATGTCCAGCGCGATCCTCTACAAGCAGATGATGGCCGCCTCCC